>NZ_JAFAVV010000753.1 GCF_019242285.1 Bradyrhizobium sp. | reverse complement strand
AGACGCAGGCGTAACGGCGGCCGAGGCTCGTCATCACCTCGTAGCCGATGGTGCCGAAATGATGGGCGAGCTCGTCGACCGTGATGCCTTCGCCGATCAGCGTCACCATGTGGCCGCGCCGCACCGCCTGCGGCGGAAGGTCGGTGAGGTCGACCGCCATCAGGTCCATGGAGATGCGGCCCACGATCGGGCAGCGCTTGCCGGCGGCGACGACTTCGGCTCCCCTCGTGCCATCGCTGGAAGAGGCGGCGCGGAAATAGCCGTCGGCATAGCCGGCCGCGACGATCGCAAGCCGGGTCGGCCGCCGCGCGGTCCACGTTCCGCCATAGCCCACGGTCTCGCCGCGGTCGATGCTGCGGAGCTGCACGATGCGCGCCTTCAACGCGACCACCGGCTGCATCGGGTTGTCGGCTTCCGGCGTCGGGTTGATGCCGTAGAGCGCAGCCCCCGGCCGCACCAGGTCGAACTGGTAGGGCGCGCCGAGATAGATGCCCGACGAGTTCGACAGCGAGGCGGGCACGCCCGTGAACAGGCTCGCGATCTCGCGGAAGGCGTTGAGCTGCCGGGCGTTGACGGGATTGTTGAGCTGCTCGGCGGAGGCGAGGTGGCTCATCACCAGCGTGATGCCGTGATCGCCGGCATTGATGCGCGGGATGATGCCCTGTGCTTCCGTGACCGTGAGGCCGAGCCGGTGCATGCCGGTGTCGACGTGGATGGCGGCGCCGCCGTTCCAGCCCGAGCGCCGGCAGAACACGTCCCATTCCGCGAGCTCGTTGAGGTCGCCGATCACCGGCCGGCAGTCGATCTTCGCATAGGCGTCGCCGCTGTTCTGGAAAAAGCCGTTCAACGCGTAGATCGCAGCCTGTGGCACCGCCGCGCGCGCCGCGCGTGCTTCATCGAGGGTCGCGACGAAGAAGGTCTTGCAGCCGGCGGCCGCCAGCGCCCGCGCGACCGGCTCGACGCCGCAGCCATAGGCATCCGCCTTGACGACGGCGGCACATTCGGCCGGCACCGCCGTCTTCTCCAGCTTGCGCCAGTTGGCGACGAGGGCGTCGAGATCGACGGTGAGGACGCCGGTGGCCGCCGCGTGGTTCGCGTCAGGCGACGGCGGCGAGCCTGCCGGGACCGGTCTCGGGTCGGAAGCAATGTTCATGGCGCAATCCTAGGCGTCGCGCCGCGCCGGTTCAACCGCGCGGACGCGATCAATAGCCGCGGTCCGGCACGTGGCCGTCATGGCTGAGGTCGCCGAAGCGTGTCACCGAGGCATCGAAATGCAATTCCACGGTGCCGGTCGGGCCGTGGCGCTGCTTGCCGATGATGACCTCGGCCTTGCCGTGGGCGAGGCCCATTTCGGTCTGCCACTTCTCGTGCTCGGGCGTTCCCGGGCGCGGCTCCTTGTTGGCGAGGTAATATTCCTCGCGATACACGAACAGCACGACGTCGGCGTCCTGCTCGATCGAGCCGGATTCGCGCAGGTCCGAAAGCTGCGGCCGCTTGTCGTCGCGCGATTCGACCTGGCGCGAGAGCTGCGACAGCGCGATGATCGGCACGTTGAGCTCTTTCGCCAGCGCCTTCAGGCTGGTGGTGATCTCGGTGATCTCCTGCACGCGGTTGTCGCTGCCGCGCCTGCTCGAGCCGCTCAGAAGCTGGATGTAATCGATCACGAGCAGGTCGAGGCCCTTCTGCCGCTTCAGCCGGCGGGCGCGGGCCATCACCTGCGCAATCGAGATGCCGCCCGTCTCGTCGACGTAGAACGGCAGGGATTGCAGCTCGAGCGAGCATTCGCGGATCTTCTCGAAATCCAGCTCACTGATGCCGCCACGGCGGATGTGGCTGGACGGAATGCCGCTACGCTCGGCGAGAATACGCGTGGCGAGCTGCTCGCCGGACATTTCGCAGGAGAAGAAGCCGACGGAGCCGCCGTTGGCCGCCTTGGCGGTGCCATCCGCCTGCAATTCGGGCACATAGGCCTTCGCGATGTTGTAGGCGATGTTGGTCGCAAGCGACGTCTTGCCCATGCCGGGGCGGCCGGCCACGATGATCAGGTCCGAAGACTGCAGGCCGCCCATCTTGCTGTCGAGGTCGCGCAGGCCGGTGGCGATACCCGACAGCTTGCCGTCGCGCTGGAAGGCTTTCGCCGCCATGTCGATGGCGACCGTGAGCGCCTGCGAGAATTTCTGGAAGCCGCCGTCGTAGCGGCCGGACTCCGCGAGCTCGTAGAGCTTGCGCTCGGCGTCCTCGATCTGCGCCCGCGGCGCGAAATCCACCGGCGCGTCATAGGCGACGTTGACCATGTCCTCGCCGATTCCGATCAGGTCGCGCCGCAGCGAGAGATCGTAGACCGTGCGTCCGTAGTCCTGGGCATTGATAATGGTGGTGGCTTCCGCGGCGAGGCGGGCCAGGTATTGACCAACCGTCATGCCGCCGATGTCCGTCTCGGCCGGCAGGAAGGTCTTCAAGGTCACGGGGGTTGCGACCTTGCCCATCCGGATCAGGCTGGACGCGGTCTCGTAGATGGTCTGGTGGATCGGCTCGAAGAAGTGCTTCGGCTCCAGGAAGTCCGACACCCGGTAAAAGGCGTCGTTGTTGACCAGGATCGCGCCCAGAAGGCTCTGCTCCGCCTCGATATTGTGCGGTGCGCTCCGGTAGGCCGGGGCAGCCGCGTCAGGAGCGAGTTTCAGAACCTTCGAATCAGTCGGGGCCATGGATGCGATTATCCACCGATTTGGTCGTGATTGGGATCGCCAGGGGCCGAGGTTTCGCCGGGGCGGGCGGCGATAAAGCGCCTGTCGGCGGCAAAGCGGAAGCGAAGCTTGCTGCTTATGCACCGCCGGCTGAAAATGGTGGATGAGTTCGAGCGCCGAGCTGGGCCATGCTTGACGGCTTTTGTCGAAAATCGGGCAGTCGACGGGCCGGTGTGGGAACCATGCGCCGGATTTCGCCGACGACCCGTGAACCTCATGCGCGCAAGGCGATACTCAGATCCTGTTGGCCCGCATGCCGAGGCCGTCCTCGGATCAGGTCAGCAGCAGGTAGATCAACGCCACCAGCGCCGCGCCTACTCCCGTTGCGATCAGGGCATAGTCGGTTGCCAGGTCAGCCTGGACGTCGAAAGGGTTGCTCTTGTCCGCCATTCCAGCGGTTTACGGCAATGGAACATCGCCGTTTGTGAAGTAGGTCACATTCGACCGTAATTTCTCCGTCGCAAATCGGCAACGATTGGGCCACTGGCTATTCGCCGGCAAGCTTGAGCCGTGGCCGACTATCCTGCTCGCGCGCCCGCAATCTCGCCTCCTCCTGGGCGATATAGTCACGCGTCATCGGCACTACGCCCTGACGCTTGGTGAGCTGGATCTGGATGTTCATCAAGTTCTGCTTGCGGAACGACATCTCGGACGCCGCCAGGTAGAACTCCCACATCCGTGCGAACCGCTCGTCGTAGAGCTGGACCGCCTCCTCGCGTCGCGCCATGAAGCGCTCGCGCCAGGCCTTCAGCGTCTCGGCGTAATGCAGCCGGAGGATTTCGAGGTCGCAAACCAGGAGTCCGGCGCGTTCGATGGCCGGTATGACCTCGGACATCGCGGGAATGTAGCCGCCAGGGAAGATGTATTTCGCGATCCAGGGGCTGGTGACGTCGGGGCCGGTGGAGCGGGCGATCGAATGCAGCATCATGATGCCTTGGTCGGCAAGCAGATCGGCACACTTCCTGAAAAATGTCCCGTAATAGGCAACGCCCACATGCTCGAACATGCCGACCGAGATGATGCGGTCGAACCGGCCGCCAAGGTCGCGATAGTCCTGCATCTGGAACCGGGCGGAGGTTGAAAGACCCCGCTCCGCGGCGCGCGCGTTCGATAGCTGCAACTGTTCGGTCGAAAGGGTGATGCCCGTGACGTCGGCGCCGGCGATTTCAGCGAGATAAAGCCCAAGCCCGCCCCAGCCGGAACCGATGTCGAGCACGCGCTGCGACGGCCTGACCAGGAGCTTGGCGACAAGGTGGCGCTTCTTGGCCAGTTGCGCATCGTCGAGGCTGGTGTCGGGCGTCTCAAAATAGGCACAACTGTACTGTTTGTCGGCGTCCAGGAAGAGCGAGTAGAGCCGCCCGTCGAGATCATAATGGTGCGCGACATTGTTTCGCGAGCGGCGGCGGCGATTGAGCTGGCGCGCCCGCCTCACCAGGTAGCGCAGCCACCATTGCGGTCGCGCCCAGCGCGGCAACACCTCCGGCTGATCCAGGAGGATCGCGAGCACATCGGTGATGGTGCCCTTTTCGACGACGAACTCGCCGTCCATGTAGACCTCGCCGAGCGCCAGCTCGGGGTTCAGAAGGACACGGCGTTCGGCCTCCACGCTGCGGAACCGAACGGCGACCGGCTCGCCGGTTCCATCGCCACAGACGAACTTGGCGCCGCTTGCGGTCGTGAACGCCATCGACCCGCGGCGAATGAACTTGCTCAACAACCCACGCAACAAAAGGTCCATCGGATCACCGCAAGGGGACTACCCCACGAGATGCTGACTTTCCCCGGCTCGAATCCGACGCATGCGAAGCCCGCAGGTTCCGTGCGCCTGTTCACAATGATAGAAAGCGTGCGTTGCATCCGCTACTGCTTTGTAGACAAAGCGGTTATTCCGAATCACGGCGTTCACGCAGTTGCGCGAGCATGCGCGCTTCCATTCGCGCAATAATGGGCTAAAAGGTGGCCGCCGTCGGTGCCAGAATCCCTTGGGGCTGTGAGCGATCCCGCATCTGGAGAATGAGAATGAGCCGAGCGCTCGGTTTAGCGACGGTGATGCTGATCGTCTGTTGCGTCGCCGCACGGGCGCAGGAAAACCTCGACGCCGGCAAGAGCCCTTCCCAGATTTTCGCAGGCACCTGCACCGCCTGCCACAAGTCTCCGCGAGGCCTCTTGAAGACCGTCGCCCCGGGGTCGCTGCCGGGCTTCCTGCGGCAACATTATACGACGAGCTCGGGGATGGCCGGCGTGCTTGCGTCCTATCTGATCTCCAACGGGGCCACCGATGCCCGACTGGGCAGCCAGGCCAAGGGCGCGAAAGAGGGTGCGAAAGAGACCGCCCGCGACACGGCCCGGGAGACTGGAAGGGACAGTGCGCGGGAGGCCAGGTTTGAAGCCAGGCAGCCCGCCAGGCCCGATGCGGATGGCGTGCCGCCTGCGCGCAACGCCAAGCGGCTTGCGCGTCCGGCAGAGCCGCCGCCGGAGGGAGCCGCGCCCGACGGCGACGGGCAGGGGGCGGCGCCGATCGCGACACGTGAAGGCCGCAAGGCTGGAGCCAAGCAACGGCTGACCAAGCGCGGCAGGCCGGAGGAGGTTCCCAAGACGCCTCCGAGGGGGGAGGCGAAGGAGGAGCCTTCGACCGACACGCTCAGGGGCGAGCCGGCCAGGATTGATGGCAAGACGGACGCCGGCAGGTCGGAAGATGCGAAGCCTTCTGGCGAGACGCCATCTCAGTCTGCCAGGATCGAGGCGCCGAGGGAGAATGAGGCTCCGGCGCTACGGCCGGATCCGGTCCCTTCGGTGACACCGGCGCCGTCGATGTCGGTAGCCCCAGACTCAAGCTCAAGCATCGGCGGCAACGCCACGGCGGGCAATCCTGCGATGCCGTCCATGCCAATCATGACCGCGCCGCCACCAGTGACGGCATCAGTCCCGCCTCAACCGCCGGTCCCGCCGGCGGGCCCTCCGGTCCCGCCCATTTCCCAGTAGCTGGCCTGCAACGCGAAACGGAACCCGGCCGAAGGCTCCGTCGTCGCGCGGTCGTATGAGCGGGCTTGCCCCTATCTGGCTTCTGCCGGCTGCTCACCCTGGTCCGGCTGGACATCGTCGTGCTGCGCCTCGGGGTCGAAGAATTCGCCGGCGGCGGCCAATGCTTCGGCAGCGGCGTCCTGGTCCTCCCGACGGGTGGAGATGTCCTCACCACGCTTGATGCGCTCGGCCTCGTCGGCGCTGCGCGCGACGATCACGGTGATGACGGCCTCGATCTCGGGGTGCACCGCGATCGTCACCTTCTGCAGGCCGACGGTCTTGATCGGCGCATCCAGCCAGACCTGCGGCCGGCTGACGGTGATCTTCTCCTCCGCCAGCGCCGCGACGACGTCGCGCACCGAGACCGAGCCGAACAGTTGTCCGGACTCCGAAGCCTGGCGGATGATGATGATTTCGAGCCCGTCGATCTTCTCGGCGGCCTTGCTCGCCTCCGACTTGGCCTTGAGATTGTTGGCCTCGAGCTCGGCCTTCATGCCGTCATACTTGGCACGGTTCTCCGCGGTCGCGCGCAGCGCCTTCTTGCGCTTGAGCAGGAAATTGCGGGCAAATCCGTCGCGCACTTTGACGACCTCGCCCATCTGGCCAAGCTTGGCGACGCGCTCCAGCAAAATGACTTCCATTTCGTTCTCCTCAGGTGACGTGCAAACGATGTGCATGACTTCCAACTCAGATCCGGTTCAGGACGCGGGCAAGGGCGGCGGCCGTTTGCGCAAATAGCGCTCGCGAAGCCCGAACATGGCGTCGGCGAGCCCGAGCGCGATCATCGCCATGATCGGCCAGGTGAACACCATGACGACGGCATAGGTCACGCCCAGCCAGAGCGCGCGGCTCCGCAGGCTCTGCGTCAGCGTGTGCAGCACCGCGAAGCCGGCAAGGGCGTAGGCCATCAACAGGGCCGAGGTGACGGTCTCTGCCATCAGCGCCGCCAACCCGCCGGTGAAGCAGAACGCGATCGCCACGCACAACACGGCGAGCGTCATCGGCGGCAATGTCGTCGTCCGCAGATCCGGCCACGGACGATGCAGCCGCCCCGAGGTCGCCGTGATCTTCGCCGCCAGCCAAAGGTTCAGCGTCAGCGTGAGTTCCGCGACCGCCGCGCCCGCGGCTGGCGCAAGCATCACCAATGCCTCGATCCAGCGCTCGGTCTCCTCGGCGAGCGGCGCGCCCGGCGGCTGGAATATCCGCAGCAGCCCGCGACGCAGCACGCCCGTGATCGCCCCCGCATCGGTGCCCAGGGTGAGCAACGCCGCGATCGTGGTCAGCGCGGCGAAGCCCGACGTCCAAAGCAGGATGCGTCCGACCGGATACCATTCGAACTCGGGCGCGGCGGGGCGTGAGGCATGCGCGCCGTCCGGTTGAACGGCGATAGGCCGGCCGAGCAGGGCGAGGTGGCCGAGCCACCAGGCCGGCAGTGCGACGGTGATGGCGAAGGCGAGACCATAGGCGGGGCCAAACACCGCAGCGAGGCCGCAGCCGGCAGCGACGCCGCTGAGCGCCGCGGTGGTCGGACCCCATCCCATCGCCGCCACCATCAGCGGCAGCGGGGCCAGATAGCACAACAGCAGCGAGAACAGCTCGCCCGAGGTGATCGAGGCGAACATCAGCGCCGACGCCGCACCGGCGGCCAGAACCATGAAAATCATCGACGTCATCAGCTGTCCCGCCCCTTTCGAGCGGTTAGAGGTCCGACAATCGTCGCGGACCCCAACCTTCGGCGACCGGATGACCCGGAAGCCTTATGAGTTTCCGTGACCGGCGGAAGACCGCCGGCCTAGTCGTCCATCACCTGATCACGTAGGGCAGCAGGCCGAGGAAGCGTGCGCGCTTGATGGCGCGCGCGAGCTCGCGCTGCTTCTTGGCGGAGACCGCCGTGATGCGGCTCGGCACGATCTTGCCGCGCTCGGAGACGTAACGCATCAGGAGCTTGGAATCCTTGTAGTCGATCTTCGGCGCGTTGGGCCCCGTGAACGGACAGGTCTTGCGGCGACGGAAAAACGGACGGCGTGCACCAGCTTCGGCCATCGTTCCTACTCCTCCTCGCTCGTTTCGGCATCATCGCGGGGGCGGCGCGGGCCGCGTTCACCGCGGAAGCCGCCACCGTCGCGATCGCGATCGCCGCGGAAGCCGCCGCCATCGCGGTCACGGTCGCCGCGGAAGCCGCCGCCACGGTCGTCACGCTCGCGATCACGGTCGGCCTTGCGCATCATCGCCGACGGGCCTTCTTCCAGTTCGTCGACCCGGACGCTGAGATAGCGAATCACGTCCTCGCTGATGCGCTCCTGCCGCTCGATCTCGGCGATCGCCGCCGACGGCGCATCGATGTTGAGCAGCACGAAATGCGCCTTGCGGTTCTTGTTCATGCGATAGGTGAGAGAGCGCACGCCCCAGTTCTCGGTCTTGGTGACCTTGCCGCCGAGCCCCTCGATGACGCCCGTCATCTGGCTCGTCAGTTCCTCGACCTGCTGGGTGCTCGCGTCCTGACGCGCGAGAAATACATGCTCGTAGAGAGGCATGATGGTCCTTTCCTCAAGTGTTGTTGCAGCGCCCGGCGTCAAGCCCTTCGAGCCCTTCGGAAAGGACTCTCAAGGTCGCTCAGAAGGCGGAAACACGGGACGACGGGCCGACTGGCCCTGCCACATCAACTTCGCCCAAATCAGGTGAGATTGCTGAGACCGTCCGTTCAGCTCCCGGCCGGGATCCACGGATGCCGCGCTATATACGGATTTTGCCTGCCTTGGCAAGGAAAAGAGGCGCGGAAAGCCCGGTTTGGCCCCGAAATTGCCCTGCCGCTTGACATAACCGTTCCCGGCAGTGTCTTACGGCCCAAAGTCAGGGATTTGGGACGCTTTTGGGAGCGCCGATGACGGCAGCATTTACTTTTCCGGGACAGGGGTCTCAGGCAGTGGGGATGGGCAAGGCCTTGGCCGAGGCCTTTCCCGTGGCGCGGGCGGTGTTCGACGAGGTCGATGCGGCGCTGTCGGAGAAGCTGACCACGGTCATCTGGGACGGCCCGGCCGAGACGCTGCAGCTCACCGAGAATGCCCAGCCGGCGCTGATGGCGGTCTCGCTTGCCGCCCTGCGGGTGCTGGAGAGCGAGGCGGGGTCTTCCGTGGCTCGGGACGCAGCCTATGTCGCGGGGCATTCGCTCGGCGAATATTCCGCGCTCGCCGCCGCAGGCAGCCTCACCATCTCGGACACGGCCCGGCTGCTGCGCATCCGCGGCCTTGCGATGCAGAAGGCGGTGCCGGTCGGTGTGGGCGCGATGGCCGCGCTGCTCGGCCTCGACTACGAGGCGGCGGTCGCGGTTGCGGACGAAGCCGCCCAGGGCCAAATCTGCCAGGCCGCGAATGACAATGGCGGCGGGCAGGTCGTCGTGTCCGGCGACAAGGCCGCGGTCGATCGCGCGGTCGAGATTGCCAAGACGAGGGGCGCCAAGCGTGCCATGCTGCTTCCAGTGTCCGCACCGTTCCATTGCAGGCTGATGCAGCCCGCCGCCGACGCGATGGCACGCGCCCTCGCCGAGGTCTCGATCGCGAAGCCGGCGGTGCCGCTGGTGTCGAACGTGCTGGCTTCCGCGATCTCCGATCCGGACGAGATCCGCCGCCGCCTCGTCGAGCAGGTCACGGGAACGGTGCGCTGGCGCGAGTCCGTGGCCTATATGGCGGGTCACGGCGTGACGCGATTCTTCGAGATCGGCGCCGGCAAGGTTCTGAGCGGCCTCGTCAAGCGGATTGCGGAGGGCGCCGTTGGCATTGCGGTCGGCGGGCCAAATGATATAGCCGCCGCCAAGGACGCGCTCGCCCGGTAGCATTCCGGCGCTGCCGACGACGACGTGCGGTCGCCCATTCGGCGTGAGGAGTAATTGATGTTCGACCTGACTGGCAGAACCGCGCTCGTGACGGGCGCGACCGGCGGTATTGGCGGCGCGATCGCGCGCGCGTTGCATGCCCAGGGCGCAGCCGTCGCCATCTCCGGCACGAGACGCGAGATGCTCGATGGTCTCGCGAGCGAGCTCGAGGCGCGGGTTCACGTGCTGCCCTGCAATCTTTCCGACGATGCCGCGGTCGAAGCGCTGGTGCCGGCGGCAGAGGCGGCCATGGGTGGTGTGGACATTCTGGTCGCCAACGCAGGCATCACCCGGGACAATCTGTTCGTGCAGTTGCGGGACGAGGACTGGGACGATGTCATCAAGGTCAACCTGACGGCGACGTTCCGGCTTGCCCGCGCGGCCACCAAGCTGATGATGCGCAAGCGCTTCGGCCGCATCATCGCGATCACCTCGGTGGTCGGCGTGACCGGCAATCCCGGGCAGGGCAACTATACCGCCTCGAAGGCGGGGCTGATCGGCATGATCAAGACGCTGGGGGCCGAATACGCCAAGCGCAACGTGACCGCCAATTGCATCGCGCCCGGCTTCATCAAGACGCCGATGACGGATGCGCTCAACGACAAGCAACGCGAGGCGATCCTGGCGAGGGTTCCGGCCGCGCGGCTCGGCGCACCCGAAGACATCGCTGCCGCAGCCGTCTTCCTGAGCTCCAACGAGGCCGGTTACGTCACGGGACAGACCATCCACATCAATGGCGGCATGGCCATGGTTTGAGCCTGTTTCCAGGACCCCGAGGGGATGCGGCAATGCGACCGTCCCGGGGTGTTGTGGTCAAGGGTTGGGAAGTATGGTAACGGACCGCTACGGGTGGGGCAAAGAACGCCATTGCAGGATTTCGAAACCCTGTATATTGGCGAGGCGGACCCAACCGTCGTTCGCCGGGCCTTCGTCGGCTATACGATCGGGCCAAATCAGTTTATGCGCGATTGCCAAGGAAGTTTGACGACCACGATGGCGCGTATCATCCTGGGGTCGGGTCAAAGGGAAAAAGCACGAGGTTGAACGATGAGTGAGATTGGCGAGCGGGTGAAGAAGATCGTGGTCGAACACCTAGGTGTTGAGCCCGAAAAAGTGGTCGACAATGCGAGCTTCATCGACGACCTGGGCGCCGACAGTCTCGACACGGTCGAACTCGTGATGGCCTTTGAAGAAGAGTTTGGTTGCGAGATCCCCGACGACGCGGCGGAAACGATCTTGACCGTCGGCGACGCGACGAAATTTCTCGAGAAGAACGCGAAGAGCTAACGTCCCCGCACGGCCGCCGCTGACGCCGCCGGATGGACCGTGACGGGTCGCTCCGTCGGTCTTTCGGCTGCGGGCCGTGATTTCGGGTTGGAGTCTGGATATGAGGCGGGTTGTCGTTACGGGCCTCGGCATGGTGTCGCCACTCGGTTGCGGCGTCGAGCCGTCCTGGAAGCGCATCCTCAATGGCGAGAGCGGCGCGCGCAGGATCGACAGTTTCGACGTGTCCGATCTGCCGAGCAAGATCGCCGGCGTCGTGCCGCGCGGCGACGGCTCGGACGACAGCTTCAATCCCGACCAGTGGATGGAGCCGAAGGACCAGCGCAAGGTCGATGATTTCATCATCTTCGCGATGGCCGCGGCCCGCCAGGCGCTCGACGACGCGGACTGGCACCCGCAAAGCGAGGAGGATCGCTGTGCGACCGGGACGATGATCGGCTCCGGCATCGGCGGCCTGTCCGGCATCGCGGATACCGCCGTGCTCCTGAAGGAGCGCGGTCCGCGCAAGGTGTCGCCGCTCTTCATCCCGGGCCGCCTGATCAACCTGGCCTCGGGCTACGTGTCGATCGAGCACGGGCTGAAGGGGCCGAACCATGCGGTGGTCACGGCATGCTCGACCGGCGCCCATGCGATCGGCGATGCCAGCCGGCTGATCTCGCTGGGCGATGCCGAGGTGATGGTGGCCGGCGGCACGGAATCGCCGGTCTGCCGGATCGGGATGGCGGGCTTCTGTGCGGCACGCGCATTGTCGACGTCCTTCAACGAGACGCCGGAAAAGGCTTCGCGACCTTATGACAGGGATCGCGACGGCTTCGTCATGGGCGAGGGGGCGGGCATCGTGGTGCTCGAGGAATACGAGCACGCCAAGGCCCGCGGCGCGAGAATCTATGCCGAGGTGACGGGCTACGGGCTATCGGGCGATGCCTACCACATCACCTCGCCATCGCCGGACGGCGACGGCGGCTTCCGCAGCATGACGGCCGCGATGAAGCGCGCCGGCATCTGTGCTTCCGACATCGACTACATCAATGCGCACGGCACCTCGACCCAGGTCGGCGACGAGATCGAGCTCGGCGCGGTCGAGCGATTGCTCGGCAACGCCGCCTCGAAGGTTTCGATGTCGTCGACCAAGTCCTCAACCGGACATCTTCTGGGTGCCGCGGGCGCCATCGAGGCGATCTTCTCGATCCTGGCGATTCGCGACAACGTGGCGCCGCCAACCATCAACCTCGAAAACCCTTCGGTCGAGACCGCGATCGATCTCGTGCCGCTCGCGCCGCGCAAGCGCGAGATCAATGTCGTTCTATCCAATTCATTCGGTTTCGGTGGGACCAATGCGTCGGTGATTTTGCGGCGCGTGATCAATTGATGCTTCCAGCCGGACTCCACCGTTTCGCCGTATTCGGCGATGAATCGTAAGGTGGGCGGCACCATGGGCCATTCGCGTGGAGGCGAGGCCACGACAAGAGCGACGGGACCAAGGTTGCATCGATGAGTGAACGACCGCCCATTTCGCCCCGCAGCCCGCGCGCCGCGCTCGAGCCCGAGCAGGTGCCCCCGCCGCCGCGGCGATCGGAGCGGGCGCGCAATCCCTTCGTCATCGTCGGCAATGCCATCATCACGATTCTCCTGGTCGTCATGATCGGCGCCGGTGCCATCTACTATTATGGCCGGCAGATGATCGAGGCGCCCGGGCCGCTGCAGGATGACAAGGTCGTCGTCATCCCCTCGCGCGCCGGCATGGCCGACATCGCCGA
>NZ_JAFAVV010000511.1 GCF_019242285.1 Bradyrhizobium sp. | reverse complement strand
CGGCGAGCACAGTGCACCCTCTCCCCTTGTGGGCAGCGCTAATCGCACATGCCGTGAAATTTGTGTCCCTCATGGCTAGAGCTTTTCCGTTCCGATGGAATCGGAACGGAAGCTCTAGCTTCTTTGTTTTGACGCGTTTTCTTCACGCGAACCGGTATCCACTTCGCTCGAAAACGCTTTAGGGCGCGGCGCAGTCCCGTAGGGTGGGCTAAGGCGCAGAGCGCCGTGCCCACATTCGTTCGACAGCATTGCCCTCGGCGGTGGGCATGCTCCTGTCTTTCCGCGATAAGCTTCAGTGTTCGTAGCCCGCTTGCCCACCCTACGAATCTCCCTTGTTGCGGGAAAGGGTGCATCGAATGTACGGCACGATTTGTATTCTACTTGCTTGCTCGCCCTACCCCTCTGCGCCGAAACACCAGGCCAGGATGCCCTTCTGGGCGTGCAGGCGGTTCTCGGCCTCGTCGAACACCACCGATTGCGGGCCGTCGATCACCTCGTCGGTGACCTCCTCGCCGCGGTGTGCGGGCAGGCAGTGCATGAACAGCGCCTCGGGCTTTGCCAGTGACATCAGCTTGGCGTCGACCTGGTAGGGGCGCAGCAAATTGTGGCGGTGCTCGCCGTCCTTGTCGCCCATCGAGACCCAGGTGTCGGTGACGACGCAGTCGGCATCGCGCACCGCGGCTTCCGGATCGTGGCCGAGCATGATCGGCGCCGCGGTCGCCTTGATCCAGTCCCGCATCGCTTTGTTCGGTGCGAGCTGCGGCGGGGTGGCGATGCGCAGGTTGAACTTGAAACGCTCGGCGGCATGCGCCCAAGACGCCAGCACGTTGTTGTCGTCACCGGTCCAGGCCACGGTCTTGCCCTCGATCGAGCCGCGATGCTCCTCGAAGGTCATGAGATCCGCCATGATCTGGCAGGGATGCGAGCGGCGCGTCAGGCCGTTGATCACGGGCACGGTGGCGTGGGCGGCGAGCTCGAGCAGCGCCTCGTGGTTGAGGATGCGGATCATGATGGCGTCGACATAGCGCGACAGCACGCGCGCCGTGTCGGCGATGGTCTCGCCGCGGCCGAGCTGCATCTCCGCTCCGGTCAACATGATGGACTCGCCGCCGAGCTGGCGCATGCCGACATCGAACGACACCCTTGTACGGGTCGAGGGCCGCTCGAAGATCATCGCCAGCGTCTTGCCTTCCAGCGGCTTCCGGCCGCCTTCATGCGCCTTCAGCTTCGTCTTCATGGCGGTGCTCAAGGCCAGCATGTTGCGCAATTCGGCGAGCGGCAGCGCGCTGATATCGAGGAAGTGACGCGGCGGCGTGCTCATGGCCCCGCGGCCCGCGTTAAATTCCCGGCCGACAGCGCGGCGCAGGCGCGCTCCAGGCTCGCCACGCTCTGTTCGATCTCGGCCTCGGTGACGATCAAAGGCGGCAGGAAGCGCACCACGTTCTCGCCGGCGCCGACGGTGAGCAGTTTCTCGTGGCGCAGCGCCGCCACCAGATCGGTCGACGGCACCACCGCCTTGACCCCGATCAGGAGGCCCTCGCCGCGCACCTCCGACACCACGTCGCCATGGCGATCGATCACCGCGGCGAGCTTCTGCTTGAGCAGCAGCGACATCTTCTGCACGTGATCGAGAAAGCCCGGTTCCAGCATGACGTCGAGCACCGCATTGGCGGCGGCGATCGCCAGCGGATTGCCGCCGAAGGTCGAGCCGTGCGAGCCCGGCGTCATGCCGGCCGCCGCATTCGCCGTCGCGAGGCAGGCGCCGACCGGGAAGCCGCCGCCGAGCGCCTTCGCGAGCGACATGACGTCGGGGGTGACGCCGAAGCGGCGATGCGCGAACAGTTCGCCGGTGCGGCCCATGCCGGTCTGCACCTCGTCGAAGGCGAGCAGCAGGCCATGCTCGTCGCAGAGCCCGCGCAGCGCCCGGTAGAAGGCCGGCGGCGCCGAGCGCACGCCGCCTTCGCCCTGGATCGGCTCGATCAGGATGCCGGCGGTGTGCGGTCCGATCTGCTGCTTCACCGCTTCGAGGTCGCCATGCGGCACCTGGTCGAAGCCGTCCAACGGCGGCCCGAAACCTTCGAGATATTTCTCCGAGCCGGTCGCGGCCAACGTCGCGAGCGTGCGGCCGTGGAACGCGCCCTCGAAGGTGATCATGCGGTAGCGCTCGCCATGGCCCTTGGCGGCGTGATGCTTGCGCACCACCTTGATCACGCATTCCAGCGCCTCGGCGCCGGAATTGCAGAAGAACACGAAGTCGGCGAACTTGCTCTGCTCGCACAGCCTGGCTGCGAGCCGCTCGCCGTCCGGGCTCTTGAACAGGTTCGACATGTGCCAGAGCTTCGTCGCCTGCGCTTGCAGGGCGGCGACCAGCGCGGGATGCGCATGGCCGAGCGCGTTCACCGCGACGCCGGAGGTGAAGTCGAGATAGCGCTCGCCATTGGTCGCGACGAGATAGCAGCCCTCGCCGCGCTCGAAGGCGAGATCGACCCTGGCGAATACGGGAAGCAGATGCGACGCGGCGCTGTTGGTCATGGCATCACTTGAAGGTTGCGCTTTGAAGATCGCGCGGTTGCTGGTCCGCACCCCGCCCTGCTGCGCACTTGCGGCAACGCATCAGGACGAGGCCGAAAACAAAACGTGCCGCCTTTTCGGGGCAGCACGTGGGACCATTCTAGGCGTGCGGCGACAACTGTCAACATGCTACGGCGCAGCGTTCATTTGCGCCGCAAGCCCGGGAAATTGCGGTGCGGCGACAAATCCCCGCCGCGTCGGAACATGTGGAATATGAGCTCCGACTCTTGCGCGCGAGTCACGGCATATTGTAGCGTCCTCGGCGTCGGGTACGACATCTCGTGCGGCAGTTCTGATCCCCTTAAGGAGTCCAGT
>NZ_JAFAVV010000448.1 GCF_019242285.1 Bradyrhizobium sp. | reverse complement strand
CGCACGCACCAGGGCCAGAGCGACGTGTACGTGATCAACGAGCGCGGCACCATCCTCGCGCCCACGTTCGGCGGCGGAGCAAACAGTCTCGTGACCGAAGTCCTCGGCGAGGCGGCGAGCATCAGCTCGGACTTCGGCGGCAACCCGCCCTACGAGAAGATGAAGCAGGTGGCACGCATCTGCTACCGCCACTTCCTCGCGCAGTCCAACGTGCTCTTCATCATTGGCGGCAAGTCGAACAACACGGACATCCACGAGACCTTGCGCGCCATGGGGGATGCTTTGCGCGAACACTTCTCGACCCATGGCGCGACGCCGCTCTACGTGGTGGTCGGCCGCGGCGGCCCGAACCTGGTGCGCGGCTTCGGCGCGCTGGCGGACACCTGCGACGCGCTCGGGCTGCCGTACCGCTTCTTCGGCTTTGACAGCGCGATCTCCGAAGTCGTCAACTACGCCAAGCAGGTGGACGAGTGGATGAAGGCGGGCGGCCGCGATGTCATCGCGCGTCACCTCGGCCTCGCCGCGCAAGCCTGATCCGCTGGGAGACATCCACCATGCATGCCCAAGGCATCGCCTCGTTCCCCTACTTCCTCGGCATCAACTCGCTGGCCGATCTGGCCAGCCGCGGTGACCGCGTCTGCGTGCTGAACATCCTGGGCGGCGAGTCGCGCCAGGTCACGCCGACCAGCCATGTCTTCTCCGGCGGCAACGTCGTCTTCGGCACGTCGCCCGGACGCGGCGGGCAGGTACTGAAGACGGCAAGTGGCGACATCCCGGTCTTCAACAATGTGCGCGAAGGCCTGAGCGCCGGCCACGCCTTCAATACCGGCGTGGTGTACCTCCCGCCCTCGGGCGTGCGCGACGGCGTGGCCGAGCTGATCCGCGTCAACCCCGGTCTGCAGAAGATCGTCATCGTCACGGAGAAGATCGCAGTGCACGACGCACGCGAGATCCGTGCGATGGCGCAAGGCGCTGGCGTCGACGTCATTGGCGGCAACTGCCTGGGTGTCGCGGATTCCTGGAGCCGCGTGCGCATTGGCGGCGCGCTTGGCGGCGACCATCCCGCAGAGACCCTGCTGCAGGGAACCGTGGCGGTGTTCTCGAACTCGGGTGGGTTCACGACCACGATCGCGCAGTACCTGGCCACCGAGGGCTGGGGGACGACGACCCTCGTCTCCTCGGGCAAGGATGTCTACATCAACTACGGCGCGCGCGACTTCGCCCACGCGCTGCGCAACGACGGACGTTCGCGTGCCGCGGTCCTGTACGTCGAACCCGGCGGCTACTACGAGCAGGGCATCGACTGGAGCAAGCCGGTGGTGGCGTGCGTCGTCGGACGTTGGAAGTCCAAGCTGACGCGAGCGGTCGGACATGCCGGCGCGATGGCGGGCGCCGGCGACAGCGCAGCCGACAAGGAACGCTGGTTCATGCAGGCCTTCGGCGTCGACGCGATCTTCTCGCCCGACAACCCCGTCGTGTCCAAGCGTGGTGCGCTGGTGACCAACATCGCCCATATCCCAACTGCGCTGAGCGCAGTCATGGCATTGAGCGGCGCACGGCCCGATTTCGCGCCGCGCGGCAGTTTGACCCTGAAACCCTGGATGGCCAACGACCAGGGGATCGCGTTGCCGGGCGCGCTGGCCTTGCCCACCGTGATGGCACCGGCACCCTACGCAGAGCAGATCGCCGCGGTCGGCGCGCAGGTCGGCGCCGTGATCGCGCGCCAGAACATGAAGGACAAGTCGGGTGCGTCGGTGATGGACCCGAAGACGCAGGTCACCTCGGTCCACGGCCACTCCGTGCTGGAGCTCGCCCTGCAGCCCCTGCAGGCCAACTTCGCGCTGCCGCTGGTGCACGAGGGTGCCGGCCCGAACGACCGCGCGATGCTCGACATCGCGGTCGCCGCCGAAGTCAACCTGATCGGTGACCCGGTGCTGGCGGCCGCTGATGCGGCCCGTGCGGCGGGGAATTCGCCCAACACCATCATGGCCACGGCGGCATCGATCATCGGCCCCAAGCGCGTCGAGCGCGCGCTGGCGTGTACGCGCAAGCTCATCGACCTGTTCGCCGGCTCCGGGCTCAAGGAAGGTCACCACGTCGACTTCGACAGCTCCGGGATTCACGTCGATGCCCAGACGCGCGCACTCTTCATGGCGCGCGACGACGAAGCCGGCGACTCCCACCCCGAGGCCATGCTGCAGGCAGTCCGCGATCGTGACGCGAAGTCGGTCTTCATCGACTTCCTTCTGCGCCTGGACGGGCGGCTGTCGCGCGACGCGATCCTTGCGGCGATCTCGACCACCATCGCCTGGGGGCCGTTGGTACGCAAGCGCATCAGCCGCTTGACCGCCGAGACGCTGCCCTGGTACCTGCGCCTGTACGGCGTGATGGTCGGCTCCAGCATTGCGGCACATCACCACCAATGGGGTTCGCTGTGCGGCATCTCGCAGGCAGAACGGTATGGCCAGTGGACGATGGCCGACCTGTGCTACCTGGCGATGACGGGCCGCAAGCCGAGCGCAGAGCAGGCGCTGCCGCTGCAGATGCTGATCGGCCTGCTGGTCTCGAACGGGCCGGGCTCGATCTCGGCGCAAGGCGCCAAGGGCGCGGTGTCGGCCGACGGACCGCAGACGCCCGGGCGCGTCCAGATCAACAAGGCCATGGTCGGATTTCTCACCCACACCGGCTACAGCCACGGCGGCAACGGCTTCGAGGGCATGGCCTTCCTGCTCGAGCGGTTCAAAGGCCTGGACCTGAAGGATCCGAGCGACCCCCATCACGGTATCGACCTGAAGGCCTTGGCCGTCACCTATGCGAAGGCGTACAACGCCGAGAAGCGCCAGGCCAAGGAAGCGGGGCAGGAACTGCGCGCCTTGCCGGGTGTGCACCATCCGGTGTTCAAGGGCAAGCCAGTCAACCACGACCCGCGCGAACGCTTCATCGCCGACTTCATGGCAAAGCGCGGCGACTACAACGTCTTCCACGCCTTCTACCGGGAACTGGCGCAGGCGCTCTACGACGTCGGTGCGACGCCGTATGTGTTCTGTGTGAACGTCGACGCCGTGATCGCGGCGCTCCTTCTGTCGCTTCTGTGGTCCGACTTCAAGTCGGGAGTGCTGAGCGAGCGCGACCTGGAGACCGCCGCGTTCACCGTGTTCCTGTACGGCCGCATGATCGGCGCGGCAGCGGAGATCGACGATCACCTGAACCGCGGCCGCAACATGGACACCCGAACGCCCGAGGCGGCGTGCGCATTCGTGATGTGACGACCCGCCGCACGATCGTGCGCCACGATTGACCGCCTGCCAGCGGGCGGTGCGGCTTCGTCGTGATCGCACTCGAGGCGTCGTTCACCACAGGAGACCAAGCGTGCCGGTCTGTCTGGCCCGCGCTCGGGCGATGCATGTCGCGCGGCGGTATTCGACCTCCCCCTTCCGGCCGATCGGGCCCGGGGGCGTTCCTATCGCGTCAGTCCAGCCTTGCGCAGCCCGTCGACAAGGCGTTCGAGGGGAGCAGGGTCTGTGTACGGCATGACCCGCATCGTGTGCTCGATCGTGTACCCGGGATTGATGACCATCAGCTCGTCCCACACCCTACGGGCTTCTTCGAGACGATGCGTATGGCCGTAGAGCGACGCCAGGTAAGCCCGCGTGATGTCCGAGGTGGGCATGTAGATGAGGCGCCGTTTGAACGTCGCCTCGGCCTGCTCATAGCGTCCGAGCGCAAACTCGGTGCGCCCGATCGAATGCATCCAGACGTTGAATTGGGGATCAAGACGAAGCGCGAGTTCCAATGATTCGAGCGCCTGCTCGTGCCGACCGGTGTAGTGGAGGATGTTGCCCAGGGCGCCGTGCGACGCCGAGGAGTTCGGGTCGAGAGCGATCGCCCGCCGCGCTTCCGCCTCGGCTTGCTCGAGGCGCCGCAGCCACATCAGCGTGACAGCCATGGAATGGTGGGCCAGGGGTTCGAGCGCGTCGACCTCGCACGCTTTGCGCGCGAACGCGAGCGCCTGTTCCAGGTCAGCCGCGGTGCGACCGTTCCATGCGTTGACGTATTCGGTGCCGAGAGACAGCGCAAGCAAGGCATAC
>NZ_JAFAVV010000058.1 GCF_019242285.1 Bradyrhizobium sp. | reverse complement strand
TTGATGTCGGTGGCGCGGTACTGGTCGCCATAGGCATGGCGGCCGATGATGATCGGCTTGGTCCAGCCCGGCACCAGCCGCGGCACGTTCTTGCAGATGATCGGCTCGCGGAAGATCACGCCGCCCAGGATGTTGCGGATGGTGCCGTTGGGCGAGCGGTACATCTCCTTGAGGCCGAACTCCTTCACCCGCGCCTCGTCGGGGGTGATGGTCGCGCATTTCACGCCGACCCCGACCTTCTTGATCGCGTTGGCGGCGTCGATCGTGACCTGGTCGTTGGTCTTGTCGCGATACTCCATCCCGAGGTCGAAATATTGCAGGTCGATATCAAGGAACGGGTGGATCAGCTTGTCCTTGATGTATTGCCAGATGATCCGGGTCATCTCGTCGCCATCGAGTTCGACGACGGGGTTGGTCACCTTGATTTTTGCCATGATCGGAGAGGCCTCTTGCGGTAGCGCGACGCAGGATCGGATTTGGGATGGTTGCTCTTAGCATTGCGGAACGGCCGGCGGAAGCCGAGCGGCTATGCACTTTATGCCCCCTGCATGGCTTAGGGCGTGATAGGCCGCAGGTTCGCACGGCGCGACCCGGACGCAAGCCCGTTTCGGTGTCCAGCGCCGAATCCAAGCTCATTATTTTGCTTGAGAAATCCGCCTGGACAGGCAAACCGGAGGAGGCTTGACGGGCTTGCATCGGTTTCTCCGAAGCGACGCCCCACGCTGTGATGTCGATTCGGGAAAAGAGTGGCAATGACCGGTGCCGGCACCGACAAGAGCAAGACGGGCTTCGACCTGGCGGGGCCCGTGGTCATCCTGGTCGAGCCGCAGCTTGGTGAGAATATCGGCATGACCGCCCGCGCGATGGGCAATTTCGCGCTGTCACGGCTGCGGATCGTCAACCCCCGCGACGGCTGGCCCAACCTCGCGGCCAAGCGCGCCGCCGCCGGCGCCGACCATATCCTCGAAGGCGCCGCGCTGTTCGCGACGCTGGATGAGGCGGTGGCCGATCTCGACCTTTTGTTCGCGACCACGGCCCGCGCCCATGACCAGGCCAAGCCGGTGGTCGGGCCGGAGGCGGCGGCCGCCGAGATCGTTGCCCACACCGCTGATGGCGGCCGGGCCGGCATCCTGTTCGGCCGCGAGCGCTACGGCCTGATGAACGACGAGGTCGCCCGCGCCAATCGCATCATCACCTTTCCGGTCAATCCCGGCTTCGCCTCGCTCAACCTGGCGCAGGCGGTGCTCCTGATGGGCTACGAGTTGTTCAAGCGCTCAACGGCCGGCGCGCTGCCGTTTGCGATGCCCGAGCGCTCCGAGCGCGCCTCGCAGCACCAGATGGATGCCTTTTTCGAGAACCTGGTGCGCGAGCTCGACCGCGTCGAGTTTCTGCGGCCGGCGGAAAAGCGCGACACCATGCTGGTCAACCTGCGCAACATCTTCTTCCGGATGGAGCCGACCAAGCAGGACATGCACACCCTGCAGGGGGTGATCATGGCCATTGCCGAGGGACGCAAAGGTCCGGCCAAGGGCGGCGTGCTCGACGGCGCGCAGGCCACCAGGTTGCGGGCGCTGCTCGCCGAGCATGGGCAGGCGGCGCAGCCTCCGGATTCTGCCGGCAGCGTGCGCGGGCTGGCGCGGCTGCTCCGGCGCAATCCGACCGATGCCGAGCGCATCCTCTGGCAGGCCCTGACCCGTGACCGCCGCTTTGCCGGCCAGTTCAAGCGCCAGACCCCGGTCGGCCGGCATATCCCGGATTTCGTCTCCTTCGCGCACCGGCTCGCGATCGAGCTCGTCAATGATGGCGAGACGGAAACCATCGCGGCCGAGCGGGCCTCGCGCCGCGCCTGGCTGGAGAGCCGCGACTATCGCGTCATCGACATGAAGGTCACCGATGTCGAGGCCGATCTCGATCGCGAGCTGGCGCGGCTGGAGGCGATGATTGCACAGGGGGGGTAGGGCAGGCCGGCTCCGCATGGCTGCGGTCGGAACGACGCATTTGAACCTCTTCGTGCAGCAATGCTTTACCCTGTCGATTTACCCAACGCTCGCGTTTCGATCGTACCGTGCCGGGATGGGACCAGTTGTGATGATCGGCGCTTGAGCATGAACCAGACCAGCCGCAGAAGCCGGGCGGAACGCAACGACAGGGCCGCCGTGCGGCCGCTGCCGCCGGAGGGCATTGCGCATCTGCGCAAGGTGCTGGCCGAAATTCGCGCTTTCCTCGAGGCGCAGGAGCCGGCCTCGCTGGATGCTGCCTGGATGGTGCTGGAGGCCGCCAACGATTTCGACGATCGCACCACCATCGCTGCCTGCCGGCGCGTCATCGACGCCAGCCTCAACGGCGGCGTGGCCGCGCAGACCGACGTCGTCATCGTCAACGATTATTTCAAGTAAGCCAGCAAACCCGCCTGTCATCGCTCGGCTTGACCGGGCGATCCAGCACGCCGCGGCGTATCGGCTCAAGCACCGAAATCTCTGGAATGCTGGGTCGCCCGGTCAAGCCGGGCGGCGACAGCGGAGGACCTTCTTAGACCGCGGCGAGCTCCGCGCCTGCGCGCTTCTGCCGCTTTTGTTTCGCCGGCTCGAACAGCGACCCGGCGGCAAGCGCTGCGGTATCGGCAACGCCGGGGTTGCGTGAGACCATGGCGGCGACGATCGCGCCGTCTATCAACAAAGCCAGTTGATGCGCCAGCGTCTCCGGCTCGACCGCGCCCATCTCCGCGGCGAGCTTCTCGATATGGGCGAGCACGACCTTCTTGTGCTTCAGCGCGATGGCGCGGAACTGTCGGGAGTCCTTGTCGTGCTCGCCGACCGCATTGATGAAGGGGCAGCCGTAGAAGCGCTCCTCGCCGAACCATTGCTTCAGCGCCGGAAAGATGCGCGTCAGTTTGGTCTGCGCGTCGCCGCCGCCGGCTTCGATGGCGCCGATGAACCATTCGCGCCACTGCTTGCCCTCGCTTTCGAGCACCGCATGCACGAGATTGGTCTTGGAGCCGAACAGCTTGTAGAGCGTGGTCTTGGCGGTGCCGGCCTCGTCGATGATGGCGTCGATGCCGGTCGCGTTGATGCCGTTCTTGCAGAACAGATGCGTCGCCGCGCTCAATAGCCGCCCGCGCGCCGATTCCTCGTCGGCCGCCGTCGCGACCGGTCTCTTCTTCGCCGTTCTGCCCGCTTTGCCCATGCCCGACACGTTAAGCGAAGCCGCGCGCTTTCAGCAAGCGGCATCTTCGAGCGACGTCTTGGCTGCGCGTAAAATCATCGCTGCGCATGCGCAATTGCATCGCCTTTGAGCAAGACGCCGCTGACCATTTCGCGGGCAGGGCGGCCTAAGCCGCTCCAGCGCTTCGGCTTTTGTTTTTCGGCTCCTCTGGCACGCTTCGTGCAGGAAACAGACCGTTCGGTATCCTCACCTCCCAGGGAGAAAACGATGACCGCGGTCGTCCCAAAAACAGCGCTCACCGGCTGTCTCGCGCCCATCGACAAGAATGGTCTCGAGCAGCTGATCGCCAACGGCAAGGCCAATCCCAAGGTCGTCAAGACCTTGAAGTGCAAGACGGTGGCCGAGGGCAAATTCCGTCACGCCAACTACATCCGCAGCCTGCCGCCT
>NZ_JAFAVV010000051.1 GCF_019242285.1 Bradyrhizobium sp. | reverse complement strand
TGTTGGCGATCTCGATGATGTCGGCGAACTGGGTGTCGCGCTTGTTCTTGAAGCCGACATTGCCGGGATTGATGCGGTATTTGTCCAGCGCCTCGGCGCAGGCCGGATACTCGGCGAGCAGCTTGTGGCCGATGTAATGGAAATCGCCGATCAGCGGCGTAGTGATGCCGCGCTTGCGCAGGCCGTCACGGATGTGGGGCACGGCGGCGGCCGCCTCCTCGCGGTCGACCGTGATGCGCACCATCTCGGAGCCGGCGCGCGACAGCGCGGTGACCTGGTCCACCGTCGACTGCACGTCGGCGGTGTCGGTGTTGGTCATCGACTGCACCACGATCGGCGCACCGCCGCCGACGGCGACGTTGCCGACCATGACCTTGGTGGTGTGGTGCCGCGGGCTCGGGCCGGCGACGTCGGTTGGGGGCATCATTTCGGGCTTGTTCATGGGGGCAACCGGATATCAGGTTTTGGTGACATTCACCAAGGGGGTGGAAGCAGATGCGGCACCTTCGCAGGAATGGACTTTTTCCATCGTCAACTCAATAGCTTAAAGCGGAAAGCCGCGGCATGGGGCGGGCCGTCGCGGAAAGCCTCGTCCGACCGCTATATTGGACCGGATCGGGTGAAATCAAACGGCAAAACGCCGGCTTTTCATGTGACCTACCGCACCCTACGCTGTTGCCTGCAAAAAAAGACGGGAGGTCGCCATGGTCGCACGGAAGGAGCTGATCAGCACCGCGGAGCTCGCAAGCCGGCTCGGCCAACCGAACCTTCGCCTGTTCGATTGCACCACGACGCTGGACTACCTGCCGCCCGGCAGCGACGCGCCCTACAGGGTCGTCCCCGGACGGCACACGTTCGAGGCCGGGCACATCCCCGGTGCGGACTTTCTCGACCTGCAGGGCGAATTCTCCGACCAGACGACAAGGCTCCGTTTCATGATGCCCGCGACCGCGCAGCTCGAAGCCGCGTTCGGGCGCCACGGCGTCGGCGCGGACAGTTTCGTGGTGCTCTATTCCATCGGCACGCCGATGTGGGCCACGCGCTTCTGGTGGATGCTGAGGTCGCTCGGTTTTGACAACGTCGCCGTGCTCGATGGTGGGCTCGACAAATGGAAGGCCGAGGGCCGTCCGCTCGAAGCCGGCGCGGCGAAAGGCTATCCGGAGGCCACGTTCGTCGCCAAGCCGCGGCCGGGATTTTTCGTCGACAGGCACGCGGTGCTGGCCGCCGGCGGCGATCGCAGCACCGTCGTCGTCAATGCTCTCAATGCGCAGCTCCATGCGGGCCTGGAGCCGAGCCGCTATGGGCGGCCGGGACACATTCCGGGCAGCTGCAACGTCTCGGCGGCGGCGCTGATCGATCCCGGCAGCAAGGCCTTCGTGCCGCTCGCACAAGCGGAGCCGATCTTCGCCGCGCAGGGATTTTCGCGTGACAAGCGCGTCATCGGCTATTGCGGCGGCGGCATCTCCGCGACCATCGACCTGTTCATGCTGCACCGTCTCGGCTACGACCAGCTCACGCTCTATGACGGCTCGATGGGCGAGTGGGCGGTGGACGAGTCGCTGCCGATCGAAACGGGTTGAACGTGAACGAGGCTTGGCGCAGACGCGCTCTCTCATGGGATTCAACATTTCAAACAACGCTCGGTGTCGTCGCCCGGCTCGACCGGGCGACCCAGCATTCCAGAGACGCCGGTGCTTGAATCGGGAGGCTGCGGCGTGCTGGATGCCCCGGTCCCGCCTGCGCCAAAGGGCTTCGGCGGGCTCGCAAGCCGGAGCATGACAGCGGGGCGCATGGAGACACAAGTTCACGTTCTCGCGGCATGGCACGCCCGAGTTTTTTCATATTGACCGCCCTTAAACCAACGAAGGGCGCAGGGAAGACCGGGCACCGGCTGATGCCCATGGCCCCCGTGCAACAAAAAGCACGGGGTAGGAACCACAGGTTCAGCCAGGAATACCCGGCCTTCCCCGCGCGATGGTTTTAACGCTTATGGCGTGATCTCCTCGGTGCACCGGGCTTTCTAGCCACCGTCGCCTCGCAGGATTCGTCATCCACGAAACTTGATTCCAGCGTCGGGGAATCAGGACCACACGCTTTCGCCGTCCGCGTTGACGCCGCTCGTCTGGCGACCTCATCGCGTCCACCGCATCCCCGCCTCACGTTCGTGACGATCGCGATACGCCCCTCCTGGTGGAGGCGGGATGGGCCTAAATATCATCAACTTCGGAAAATTGGAAAGAGAATATTTTTGCTGCGAGGACTGGACAGGCCTACCTTGCTTGAGTCCGCTGGCGAAATTTCGTTCTGACGAAAATGGCTTTTCGGCCCCGCCGATCGCCGCGCAGGCTGACATCTGGGTTCACTCGGCTGATTCGGTCCGGCGCAGCGCAGACCTCAGGCCGCCGCGAGCCGTTTGATCTCAACCTCGAACGCGAAGCGCAGTTGCGCGCCTTCGTCGTCGGGAAGCCAGTTCGTCATCTGCGGAAAGATAGTCCGATACAGCAGGACCTTCTTCGGCTCCCAAGACAGCACCTTCGCGGCGCGCGCTTCGGCCAGCATCTTGTGCAGTTCGGTTCTCACCGTGTCTGGATTAGGCCGATATTCGGGAGTCCCGAAGTCCTCGCCGAAGAGATCGGCCTGCCCTTCGGTCTCGAAAAGGTCGCCTTGTCTGGAAGAAGCCATGTCGCGCGCGCAATTGGTTGAACCAGAACTTTGCCTTGTGCCCTACCTGCGCAGGGTTGTGCAAGTCCCTATGGACCCGCTAGGTTGCCGGGATGGGGGAAACTGTCTCAAGCGATGCCGTCGAGAAGTTCATCGGGCGCTGGATCGGCCGCGAAGGTTCCCCGCGCTCTCTTCGGCTTCCGGGCCGCTCGACGCCGGGAGACTCGCGGCGCAGTTCAAGCGGACCCGAACGACGGAGAAGAAGGTCGGCGAGGTGCTCGCCTCGCTGGCGCGGCTCGGTTATGTGACATCGGAGGACGGGCAGAGCTTCGTGCTTCGGCGCGTGGCGTGATCTCTTGCCGCCGCGAACGCCGCTTCGCAGGACGAGGCTGGTGGGGATCAACCTCGAACGGCGGAGTTCACGGACGTCCCTTCCTCGCTATCGGCAGGGCCATCGCATTGGACTCGAACCGTCGGCACCCGCTGAGCAACCGGCGTGGTCACCCTCCCCTGGAGGGGGAGGGTCGGCTCACATGAAGCGAAGCGGAATGGGAGCCGGGGTGGGGTGATGCTTCCGCGCGCGCACTGTCTAATACGGAGAGACCGT
>NZ_JAFAVV010000927.1 GCF_019242285.1 Bradyrhizobium sp. | reverse complement strand
TGCCGGTCTGGCAGGGGTGCAACGTCCTCGGCGAAGGCAAGATTTTTCTCATGAACTGGGAATCCGAGGACTCCCTTGATGGCCGCTACTTCGGTCCTCTGCCGTCGTCCGCCGTTATCGCCCGCGCCATTCCCGTGTGGACCGACGAGGAGTGAAGATGCGTGCCGCTCACGTCCAAATCGTCATTCTGCTGCTCAATTCGTGCCGATATCTTGCATTCGTCCCGCTGATCATCGACCAGGCCGGCTTACGAAGCGGTCGCCCGCGGCGGACGCCAGACCGCCGTGACGCAGCTTTTCCGCTGGATAGCGCGTCCAATGGCGCCTGTCCGCTTTACGCCGATTTTCTTTCTTGCCGGCGTCGATAGGCTGTCATCATCGGCCGATCCCATGGGGCTGGATTGGCTGCGCCTCAACCGATCCTTGTCAGATGCCGGCGCAAGTTCGGCGATAAGCGGCGGGGGGGTGGGCAATCTTCGCAAGCGTCCGCCGTCATGCCCTCTGGTGGGCGCACGAGGTCGCGCAGAACTCGCGCCGCGGCAGTGTCGTCGGGGAGCGCGACATGGGCAAGCTTGGCGCGCCTGTCGCGACCAACGCCGAACTGCACGCGCCAGCGGAACAGCAGCCCGGTGACGATGCCGTGCTTGCGCGCGACGGCAGATACCTTGGCGCCCGGCTGCGCCGTCTCTCGCACGATCGCGAGCTTCTCCTCGTCGCTGAAGAAGCGCCGGAGCGACGTTGCAGGTGTCGGCGGATCGACGGTCGTCGCGCCTGTCAAGCTGTTTTCGGCGGACGGGTTCCTAGCACTAGCGCTAACGGCCGGACGGACTGAGGGGTGAAGATGCGCGCGCCAGTTCGAGCTCGCCGGCGTCCAGTCGGTCACGCCATTTGCGCAGCGAGTGCGGCGACAATTGCATCGCGGCGGCGTAGGCGCGGATGCCCATTCCGCCCCAATTCATCGCCTCCACATGCATCGCCCAGAACGCCTGCGTGGCGCGATTGCGGACGTTTGTGCTGACGGAACATCGTTGCCGATTCTGCTTTTGCGCCGCCTTTTCTCGCTCATTCCGGCGCTCCTCGTTGCGCAATTCCGTCTGATATTCCGTGAGTTTACGTGCGGTGTCCTCGCCGACCAGCCGCTTCAGCCAGCGCCGAAACACGGTCTCGGTGAGATGCTGCTGATGGCAATATTTGCGGACCCGAGCCCGCTTCGGCGCCAGGCCTCGATGTGCAGCGACCACCACTCGCGTCGCGCTTTGTTCTGGAAGTGTTTCGGTCCCACCGGAGAATCTCCACAGCAGCAGAGAACCCGAAATGGAACGACTTCACACGAGGAGGAAGGTGTGCAGGACCCGGACGCTTACTCCCGACCTCCCGACCGATTAAAGCGGCAAGATAAAAGCGGCTCGCCGTCCGAACACGAAGCCCTTGATCGGGCTTGTGTTCGTCCGTGCCGGTCGGTCGGGGCGCGTGCCGCGAAACGGACATTTGCGAACAAGTTGAAGGGTGTCTTCGGCACTGCTCTTCACTTCATCGCTAGGAGGCGATGGCGATGAGCGCAGGGGAGCGCGAGTTCCGAATCCGTCCAGGCCGTATCCGAAATGCGCGCGCGGGCAAGCCGAAGAGCTTCATCAACCGGGTGCTGCGCGCAGCAAAGATGGCCGGCCATGTTTCTCCGGCGAGGCGCGCGGCCGCCCACAGGCAGTCGACCTTTTCGGCCGCGGCCGGATGAGCTTTGGCCGGGAATGCCTGTTCAATCCAGCGCGGCGTGTGACGGTGAAGGCACGGGTCGTCCGCCACCGAGGGCGGGCCTTCCGCTCGGCGCCGCTCGCCGCGCACCTCTCCTACCCGAAACGTGACGGCGTCACCCGGAGCGGAGAGCCGGCACACATGTTCGATGCCGGCAGCGACCGGGCCGATGAGGTGGCCTTCGAAGCGCTGACGCGGGATGACCGGCATCATTTCCGGTTCATCGTCTCGCCGGAGGATGCGGGTGACATGATCGATCTCAAGGCTTTCACGCGCGACCTGATGAGGCAGATGGAAGCCAATCTCGCCACACCGTTGAGCTGGGTCGCTGCGCTTGGACAACGCCAAGGGCGTTGCCCACATGCCCACAGCAGAAGCAGCAGAAGCAGCAGAAGCAGCAGAAAACAACTCCTTCGAGCCGCGAATCAAGGTTGACCACGCGGCTTCGCCGATGCCAGAACCCAGACAGCCAGAACGCCTCCCGCCCCGGGTGACATCAAATCAGAACGGTGGGCGAGATCATCTCGGAATCCTGGGCGAGATCAAATCGGAATACCCGGGCGAGATCATCGGAATCGGCAGCGGCGGGCGCTCTACGATGGACGAGACTGGTGCGCTTCCGTCCTGCAGAGCCATGCGTCCCATCCCTCTCTGGTCTACTTCCGGTCCGTCGGCACCGGCGCCGGCTGGCCGGCGGCGTTGGGAACCATCATGGACCTCGCCCTAATCTTCGAACTCCTGATCGACGATCCGAAAAGCCGCGCGGCTGCCCTCCTGCTGCGAGACGAGGGATTGCGTATCGTCGGAGAAATCGCTGGTTGACAGTCTTGAGCCCAAGGACGTCAGAACCACCGCCACGGAGATCGAAGCCGTCTGCGGCCGGCTTTCGGCTGCCGGCTATCGGCTCAGGCCGCATCCGGATCTCGGGGCATTCGCCTCCAGGCGGACGGATCATGTCCGGTGCATCGGCGCCATCGCCGCGCATCTCGGCACATCCATGGCGCCGCTGTTACCAGGGGAGCCGGCAGCGAGACGGGACGATATTCGCGCCTAATTGCCTAAATCGCTTGGAGACCAGGCCGATGGCGCGTTGCTCCCGAGCGATGGTTTCGAGCCCTGTAATTGAGCACGCGACTCGCTGGTTTTCTGGAGTGGCTTGTAGAGGTCGCGGGAAACCATGAGCTTGACCACCATCCGGTCCGAGGCCGGCGTCAATCCGAAGCCGACGCCCGCCTCGATGTTGAAGTCTTCCGTCTTGTAGTCGACGACGCCGAACAGCTGCCGCGACTGCTGATCGAGGGGCAGGAACTGTTTGATCGCTCCGTAGTCGGAGTACCTCCGCGACGACGGCCCACGTCTTGGGTCCCAGTGTACGGCGTTGTAGCTGAACTCGAGATTGATGCCATAGAAGAACGTCGGAGCCGCGGCGTGAGGCACCACGAAGAGCTCGCGAACCTTGAACCCGTTCAGAACTGGACCTTCGCCGTTGGCCACGCTAGAGAGCGGCAGATAGAGACCCTGTTCGAACCAGTCCGTCACGCCATAGGCCCATTCGGGGGACGCCGTTCAGCGTCTGGTTCGGAACGAGCCCGCCCGGAAAACGCGGCGTCTTCAAACCCCAGGGCGTAAAGTATTGTGGACCATCAAGTTGAAGACGCCGGGTTCGGCGATCTGTGCGTCGTAGACCTGGATCTCGTCAGTTTGAGCGATGCGGCGGCGATCCCTAACACAGGAGCAAAAGCGTCAAGAACGCTTGCGCCGCGGCCGTTCTGTTAAGTTTCACTGCATCGATCGTTCAAATCGAAGATTGGCCGGGCAACATCCGGCTCATGATGCGGTCGCGGTAGTAGAACAAATGAACCATTGCCGGCACGACATGGGTTTACGACCAGCACGAGAAGCGACCACTCGGCCGCCTGATGCAGACCATCGATCGCTTTGCCGGCGGCCGCGTTATCCGCGGAGAGCATCGGAAACGGAAGCAGGTAGAAGAACGAGGTCGACGACCAGCCCCGAAAGGACGCGAACAACCACCCTGTCAGGGTGGTCAGGAGCACCATGACGTACAGCATCCAATGCACCAGTTCGGAAGATAGGCGTTGCCACACGGGTAGCGAACTTTCCGGCGCGACAGGATGGGTCAGCGCCGTGCGAAGCGCAGCACGATCAGAGCCAGGATGATGAGCCCGATCGAAACGTGAAAGGTCATGGCGGCGCCGGGCTGCATGCCGCGATGGATGTCAGGCATCAGCCAGCCGATCAGGTATTGCGCAACCAGGAGCGCGACGATCAACCAGTGCATGACCTTCGCGGTCGTTCCATAGTGGAGTTGCGGTGTCATCTGTATTCGGCTCCGTAAACTAGACGCGCCGATCCCGATGCCGACGGCGAGGACGATGACGCCGCCCGGCAGGACCTGGAAGACGGCCTTCAGGAACGGTGTGTCCATGTAGCGGGCGCGGATGACGGCGATCGCCCAAAGTTACCTCGGACGAAGCGAATATAGCCCCGGGGGCTTGCGATCGCGCTTTAATAGGAGACACTTTCAAACAGTGAAGGTCGCAGCTTATTCAGGTCAAACGGTGGGCGAAAATCGCTTCTGTACCGGAGACTGACTTGCAGTTTCCGGCCTGCAGGATGGCACGCAAAAGATCAGGTTGCTGGCCGAAGCGCGGCAGACGCTCGCGAATTGCCTGCCCGCCCCGGCCAAACGTTTCTCTTTTCTAACGCCTGGCGCGGTTTGCTCAAAGCCCGCGACGGCCGGACTCCCGCTTAACGTCGTTCTTCGTGTACGACCACTCCCTCATCAGGCAGAGTTTCCCAGCTTTCACCACGCCAGTAGCCGCGGCCTTCGTGCTCCCGGAAAGTGACACTCGGACCGGGGCGCCAGTCATCTTCATGGATTACGATTCCTGACTCTTTTGGGTACGTGTAGCGTTCGTGCGTATGCCAGCAAACATCTCCGTTGCATACAACTGCGGCGGAAGCCGTCGCCGCTGAGCCAGCCAGCATCGTGACGCCAAATGCGCCAAGAAGAAGTTTTCTCACCATGGTCATTTCAATGGTCTCCTGTTGTGAACTGGACGATCACAAACGAACACCGAATGCCGATGAGAGTTCCGAAGGCCCGCTAATGGACGAAATCATACAAAGAT
>NZ_JAFAVV010000298.1 GCF_019242285.1 Bradyrhizobium sp. | reverse complement strand
ACCCAGCAGCCAGCGTCCTCTCGCCAACAGCAGTTTGCCGGATTCGGTCACCGACACCCCGCGAGCGCTGCGCTGCAAGAGCGCTCCGCCGAGCTCATGCTCGAGCTGCTTGATGTGCCGCGACAATGCCGATTGCGCGACGTTGAGCGCGCTTGCTGCAGCGCCGAAGCCGCCGCGTTCCGCGATGGCGACGAAATAGCGAAGCTGCCGTAAATCCATCCGTTTGCACCCGCCATCTCAAAACGAGATCGAGTCCATATCAAACATATTCTTGCGAGATATCAAAGGGCGGCGCAGTCTTTCACGAAAGGCACGTTACAAAAGAGCACGGTGCAACACGACACGGGGAGCAAACGCATGGGCGTCGCAGATGCCACGCGCCGCACGTCGGTATTCATCGTCGGCGGCGGTCCGGTCGGTCTTGCCATGGGACTGCTGCTCGACCGCTTCGGGATCGACGCCGTCATTGTCGAGAAAGCGCCCACGACGACGGACCATCCGAAATCCCGTGGCTGCTGGGTCCGCACGATGGAGATCTTCCGCCAATGGGGGATCGAGCAGGCCATCCGCGACCGCGGCTTGCAGGACAAGTCCGACTTGTTCGTGCAGGTCGAAAGCATTGCCGGTCGCGAGATCAGCCGGTCCCGGCCGGAATCCAACCTCGGCCAGACGCCTGCGTGGAAATCCCTGGTGGCGCAGGACGCCGTCGAGGAGGAAATCTACCGGGTCATCCAGCACTCCAACCTGGTTCAGGTCAATTTCTCGACGGAATTCATCGGCTTCGAGGAAGTCGAGGACGGCGTCATCTGCGAGATCCATTCGGTCGACACCGATCGCACCGAGCGTTGGCATGCCAAGTATCTCCTGGCCTGTGATGGTGCCGGCAGCCGGACGCGGCGCCGCGCGGGCATCGACATGGAAGGACCTGCGACCCTTGCCGTGATCCTGAACGAATACTGGAAGGGCGACCTCTCGCGCTTTCCGCTGGCCCGCGAAGCGGCCGGCTACATGGTGTATTCCAGGGAGCCGGCACCCGGCATGCCGCCGCGCGCCAGCATCCTCAACACCAACGGCAGGGATCGCTGGCTTTCCCTCATTCAGATCGGATGGGAGAAGGATGAGCGGCCGCGGCCGTGGACCGACGCGGAGATGATCGAGATCATCCGCACCCATGTCGGCGTGCCTGATCTCGACATCACATTGCTCAACCGATCCATCTGGCGGATGAGCCGGCAGGTCGCACAAACCTTCCGCAAGCAGCGGGTCTTCCTCGTCGGTGACGCCGCGCACCGCTTTCCGCCAACCGGCGGCTTCGGCCTGAACTCCGGCGTGCAGGACGCACATAACCTCGCCTGGAAGCTCGTCTATGTGCTGCGCGGGCTGGCATCGGACAAGCTGCTCGACAGCTATGACGTCGAACGGCGTCCGATTGCGGAGTCGAACGCGGATTTCAGCTACGGCAACATGATCCGCTTCAGGCGGATCGACGATGCGGTGCGTTCCGGCAACGAAGATCGCATCCGGTTCTGGGTCAATGATCTGGACAATCACCTTCACAGCATCGGCCAGGCGCTCGGCTTCAGCTACGAGGAAGGCGCCGTCATTCCCGACGGCACGCCGCGCGGCGGCCATCTCACCCGCGTCTATACGCCGACCGACCGGCCGGGTGGCCGCTTCCCTCATCTCTGGCTCGACATGGCGCGGAAACATTCGACGCTCGACTGGTTCGACAGGGACTTCACCGTCGTCGCCGGTCCGCTCGGCGATGTCTGGCTGGAAGCCGGCCGCGACGTGGCCGAAAGGACCGGCCTGAAGATCAATGTGCAGAAGCTGCCAAACGCACATGATGCGGATGGCATCCACATGGGCATGCGCGGCGCGGTGCTGGTGCGGCCCGATGGCCATGTCGCCTGGCGCATGCCCTATATCCCGTCCGATCCCGCGCGCGAATTGGCGGGCGCCCTGCAAACGGTGCTGCATTGATGGAAACCATCGAGGCCAACGGCACGACGATCTGTTTCGAACGCACCGGCAAAGGACCGCCGCTGTTGCTGCTCCATGGCGCCGAAGCCGATCATTCCATGTTCAACGCCTTTGCGCCGCTGCTTGCGGACTCCTGCACCGTGATCGCCTATGATCAGCGCGATTCCGGCGGCACGAGCAATCCGCCTATCCCCTATGGTCTCGAGGAACTGGCCGACGATGCGGCGGCCTTGATCCCGGCGTTGGGCCATCCCTGCGCCCACGTCTTCGGCACCTCGTTCGGCGGCGTGATCGCGCAAACGCTGGCGTCGCGCCATCCCGAACGCGTCGACCGCCTGGTGCTGTCGAGCACGTTCCGGCCCGGCATTGCGGTGGGGTCGATCAATCCAGACTTTCCGAGATTTGCAGAATTGCGCAGCCGCCTGCCCGCGTCGGCGGCCGAGTTCGCCGAGTTCTTCTTCACGCGTGATTATCTCGCGTCCCATCCGGAAACCTCGGCGATTTTCGGCGGCAACAGCCGTACCGACGGGCAGAAGGCCCGCCGCGGCGCCGTTCTGTCGCGGCCGATCTCGGTCGATCTCCGCAGGATCACCGCCCCGACGCTGGTGCTGGCCGGCGCCGAGGACCGGCTCATTCCGCCGGCGCATACGCTGTCGCTGGTGAGCGAGATCGACAACGCCCGGAGCGTGGTCATTCCCGGCGTCGGCCATGTCGCCACCCGACAGAACCCCGCGGCGGTGGCGGCGCCCGTGAAAGCCTTTCTGCAGGAAGACAACTCGCAACGACAAAACCCGGAGGAGAACGATCATGGCCGATCGAGGGGAGGATCTCGTCACTCTGTATGATCAGGCTCCGCTGAACGCGCGCTACTGGGCAACCATAGGGCTCGGCGTTACCAGCAGTGTCTTCGACTATTTCGACTACTTCCTCGTCGGCTTTCTGGTCGCGGTTTTGGCGCCGGAATGGCACCTGACCTTTGGTCAGACCTCCATCATGCTGCTGAGCGCCGGCGTCGGCGCGATCTTCGGCTCTCTGATCTGGGGTGCACTGGCGGACCGCTTCGGCCGCAAGATGCTGCTGGTGGCCGGCATTGCCCTGTGTGCGCTGAGCGCCGGCGCCGTTTCGCTGATCCCGGACGGCGCATGGATCCTGTTTACCGGCCTTCGCTTCGTGGTCGGGTTCGGCGTCGGTGCCGCCGCTTCCGTAGCACTGCCATTGATCGTCGAGTATACGCCGACCCGCAATCGCACGATCATCACCAGCGCGACGGTGATTCCGGTGTCGCTCGGCGTGCTGACGGCCTCGCTGACGGCCGCGACCCTGCTGCATCTGATCGGGTGGCGCGGACTTGCCGCGCTCGGCTTCATTCCGCTGCTGCCGGCAGCGCTGATCGCCCTGATCACGCCGGAATCCGTGCGCTGGCTGGTCACGCGCGGCCGAACGGCGGAAGCCCGCCAAATCGTTGCGCGCGCGCTGAAGCGGCCGGAGGACACCTTGCCGCGGACGACGGCACCGATCGACGCAACGACGGAGCTCCCGTCGAGCTTCGCGGATCTGCTGACCCAGCCGAGGCTATTCCTGCTCACCGTCATCGTCTGGTTCGGGGCCAGCACCGCGAATTATGGCGTGTTTCTGTGGGGGCCGACCATTGTCGCACTGCTGATGGGCGTCACGCCGCAACAGGCAGCACCCCTCTTCGTCGTCGTCAGCCTGACAGGCATGCTCGGCCGAGTGACCTTCAGTTTCCTTCCGCATTACATCGGACGACGACTGTGCGGCGCGATCATGGGATACGGCATCGCGGTTTCGCTGGGAGTCGCCGCGTTGTTCTTCGATCGCACGCTGTTCGGCTATCCCGCTTTTGCCGTCCTGCTCATTCCGGCGGCGCTGTTTTTCGACGGCGGGTTTTCCAATATCGCACCCTACTCCGCCGAGATCTTCCCCGTGCGGCTTGCCGCACGCGGCGTGGGCCTGGCCCAGGCTGCAAACGGCATCGGCAAGATCGCGGGGCCACTTTGTCTGGCACTGATTGCAGGCACCTCCAATCTGATCACGCCCAAGGCGACGATCGAGGCGGTCACGCCGGCCTTCCTGTTCCTTGCCGCCTGCGGCCTCGCGATCGGGCTCGCCTTTACCTGGCTGGGCGTCGAGACGCACGGCAGACCGCTGGCTTTGAGGCAGGACGAAATTCCTTCGCCGGCCGAGGATTTTGCGATGCGGGAGCAGATAAGTTGACACGGACGACGCTTATGTTGCTTCGCAGATCGAAAGTCGGCCATCAACGAAACCTGACATCGAAGAGGCAGTTGTCGTAAGCTGCCTCGCCTGGAGAACCGTCATGCAGGAAAGCGTCAACCGTCCACCCCAGTCCCGTCCCACCATCCCCTTCGATGCTGCCAAGCTCGATGGCCTGATGGAACAGGCCGGCATTGACGTGCTGCTCGCCACGTCGAAGCACAACGTGCAATATCTGCTCAACGCCGAGCGCGCGATCTTCTTCGATTACATGGATGCGATCGGGGTCAGCCGCTATCTGCCCGTGTTCGTCTATGCCAAGGGCGCACCTGACAAGACCGGCTATTTCGGCGCTCCCCTGGAAGCTCACCAGCGTGCGGTTGCACCGCTGTGGGTGCCGGAAGTCCAGACCAAAAGCATGGGCTCGGTCGACGCCATCAGGCGCGCGGCCGACCTGATCAGGAAATCCGGCGTGCCGGCAAAGCGCATCGGGGTCGAGATGGCGTTTCTGCCAGTGGACGCGGGCAACGCCCTGGCAGGGGCCCTCCCCGGCAGCGAGATCAAGGACGCCCTGTTCGTGCTGGAGCGTCTGCGCGCGGTGAAATCTCCGGAGGAGCTTGCCAAGCTCAAGACGGCCTCGGAGCTGGTGACCGAGTCGATGCTGGAAGTCATCGCCGGGCATGGCCCGGGCACGACCAAGCGCGAGCTATTCGAGGCGTTGCGGGTTGCCGAGGTCCGGCGCGGCCTGACCTTTGAATATTGCCTGCTCGCGTGCGGCGACAGCCACAACCGGGCGCCATCCGAGCAGCGCTGGGAACAGGGCGACGTGCTGTCGCTTGATTCGGGCGGCAACTATCATGGCTATATCGGCGACCTCGCCCGCATGGCAGTGCTGGGCGAACCCGACCAGGAATTGAAGGACCTCCTTGCTGAAATCGAATCGGTTCAGCAGGCTGGCTTCGCCGCGGTCAAGGCCGGCGCGCCCGGCGGAAACATCTATGCCGCCGCTGAGAAGGAGCTCGCCCGGACCAGCCAGCGCGTCCATACCGAGTTCCTGGCCCATGGCATGGGTCTTGTCAGCCACGAAGCGCCGCGCCTGACCACGACGGGCCCGGTTCCCTACGACGACTATGATGCTTCGCGGCCTTTGCAGGCGGGCATGGTGGTGTCGATCGAAACCACCATGAAACATCCGAAGCGGGGCTTCATCAAGCTGGAGGACACGGTCGCCGTGACGCCGGATGGCTACGAAATCTTCGGCGAAAGCGGCCGCGGATGGAACGTCGGCGGTGGCGCGACGGCGAGGCGCTGACGGCTAGCGCCTGGCGCGAAATGTATTGATCTCCTTGGTGGGCGCACCAGGGCTCGAACCTGGGACCCGCTGATTAAGAGTTTCAACTCAGCTCTTCGCGACACTTTCCGATTGCGCGCCAGGCTGCGATGCGGGTCAAGAAGCCCCTTGTTCATCGGTACTTATCGCATAGCGTCGCAGTGCCTCGAAGGCAAACCTTCGAACTCCTCGGTTTGCC
>NZ_JAFAVV010000633.1 GCF_019242285.1 Bradyrhizobium sp. | reverse complement strand
CCGCTCTTTCGCGCGAAAACCATGATGCCGATGGCGGCCGCCGTGCCGACGCCGGTGGCGCAAGGCGAGGAGACGCTGTCGGTCAGCGTCAGCGTGACCTGGGCGATCAAGCAGTAGAAACCCCTCCTCGCAGTCGTCGCCCGGCTTGCGCGCGCCCGCCGAAGCCTCTTGACCGCCGAAGTCCGCCTTCGGACGAAGGTGGTTGGCGTAGGCGGGACCGGGCGACCCAGTACGCCGCGGCCCATCGATTCAAGCCCCGCTGTCTCTGGAATGCTGGATCACCCGCTTTCGCGGGTGATGACAGGGTACCGAGGAGCGATGGCCTGCCAATGCCTGTTCCATGGGGGCAGCGTTCAGCGCTCTGGTGCGCGCGTCCGGGACGACGGGCTGATAGAGCCCGGCTCAGATCTCGAACACCTGCCCGGGCTTCAGCACCCTGAACCGCTCGCGCGGCACTCCTGCTTCATCCAGCGCCTTGCCGAGCTCGATCGGCGGCGCGTCGATCGCCTCGTCGGTGAGCTGGAAGGTGCCGTGATGATGGGCGAGCGCGGTCTCGGCGCCGCAATCGGCCAGCGCCTGCACTGCATCCTCCGGGTTCATGTGCTGATCCCGCATGAACCAGCGCGGCTCATAGGCGCCGATCGGAAGGATCGCGAGCTTCAGCGGCCCATGCACCGCCGCCACGCAGCGGAAATGCTTGCCATCGCCATAGCCGGAATCGCAGACGATGTAGAGCTTGCCGGCCGGCGTCTCCAGCACGAAGCTCGCCCACAGCGCCCTGTTGCGATCCTTCAGGCTCCGAGCCGACCAGTGCCGGGTCGGCACCAATGTCACCGCGACGCCATCGCCGAGTTCGACCCGGTCGTGCCAGTCAAAACTCTCCGCCCGGATCGAAGCATCGGCATCCTTCATGGTCAGGTCGTTGCCGAGCGGCGTGATGACGCGCGGCGCGAAGTTTGCCGCGAGCTTCGACAGCGTCGCCATATCGAGATGGTCATAATGGCCATGCGACACCAGCACGATGTCGATCCTGGGCAGCGCCTCGAAGGCAATGCCGGGATCGTTATGGCGCCTCGGCCCCGCCCAGGCGACCGGCGACACCCGCGTCGACCACACCGGGTCGACCAGGATATTCAGCCCGGCCGCCTGGATCAGCCAGCTCGCATGGCCCACGAAGGACAGCCGCACCGCGCCGCCATCGACTCGCGGCGGCGGGGTATCGAGATGGGGGCTTGGGGCCCAGTCGGGCCAGCGGGCGCGCTTGCGGCCGCCCCCGAACTGCCAGCGCAGGATCTGCGACAGCGATTTCGGCGGCGCGCCGTCGGGATCGAAAAAGCGCTCCCCGTCGAAATGATCGCTGACGGGGCCGGAATAGGTCTTCATGCATGCTCTTGGGTTGGAGGGGCGGGGAGGGAACACGGATCGGCGTTAACACATGGGGATTCGGCCGGTTTCGGCAAGTTTCCTTGACTTTGACGGCCGGTGGGGCTTTAAAGTCTGCCGTTTCTCGGAAAGAGCTTCTTTTCGATCCGCCGACCGGTCCTGGAGGCTGGAGGTCAACGCCCGACAGCGCGATGCGCCCTCGGGCGCGAATATGTTTTGACTTTCTTCTCCCTCGCCCCGTTCTTGCGGGGAGAGGTAAGACCGAACGTAGGGAAGGCTAAGGCGCAAAGCGCCGTGCCCACCGAAAAGTGGAATTCGGAATGGCGGGCGCGCTTCGCTTGGCCCGCCCTATGGCTCCCCGCGAGCGGGGAGAGTGAAGGCAACAACAGGACGACACCATTGTTCGACAATCTGTCGGAAAGGCTTGGCGGCATCCTCGATCGGCTCACGGGACGCGGCTCGCTCTCGGAAGCCGATGTCGATGCTGCGATGCGCGAGGTGCGGCGCGCGCTGCTCGAGGCCGACGTCGCACTCGAGGTGGTGAGGAGCTTCACCGAGCGCGTGCGCGAGCAGGCAATCGGCGCCACCGTGGTCAAGTCGGTCACCCCCGGCCAGATGGTGGTCAAGATCGTCCATGACGAACTGGTCAACACCCTCGGCGCCGAGGGCCAGACCATCGACACCAACGCGGTGCCGCCGGTGCCGATCATGATGGTCGGCCTGCAGGGCTCCGGCAAGACCACCACCACCGCCAAGCTCGCCCGGCGCCTGGTCCAGCGCGACAGGCGCAAGGTGCTGATGGCCTCGCTCGACGTCTACCGCCCCGCGGCGATGGAGCAGCTCGCGGTGCTCGGCCGCGACCTCGACATCCCGACGCTGCCGATCGTGGCCGGCCAGAAGCCCGAGCAGATCGCGCGCCGCGCGCTGGAGGCCGGCAAGCTCGGCGGCTACGACGTGGTGCTGCTCGACACCGCCGGCCGTACGACGCTGGACGAGGAGATGATGGCCGAGGCGGGCGCAATCAAATCGGCCGCGAACCCGCACGAGGTGCTGCTGGTCGCCGACGCGCTGACCGGCCAGGACGCGGTCAATCTCGCCCGTTCCTTCGACCAGCGCGTCGGCCTGACCGGGATCGTGCTGACCCGGGTCGACGGCGACGGCCGCGGCGGCGCCGCACTGTCGATGCGCGCGGTCACCGGCAAGCCGATCAAGCTGATCGGCACCGGCGAGAAGACCGACGCGCTGGAGGATTTCTATCCCAGCCGGATCGCCGGCCGCATCCTCGGCATGGGCGACATCGTCTCGCTGGTCGAGAAGGCCGCCGCCAATATCGACGCCGAGAAGGCGGCGCGCGCCGCCGAGAAGATGCGCAAGGGCCAGTTCGACCTGGCCGACATGCGCGATCAACTGCAGCAGATGGCCAGCATGGGCGGCATCAGCTCGCTGATGGGCATGATGCCCGGCATCGCCAAGATGAAGAACCAGATCGCCGCTGCCGGGCTCGACGACAAGGTCATCAAGCGGCAGGTCGCGATCATCGATTCGATGACGCGCGACGAGCGCCGCCGTCCTGACATCCTCAAGGCGAGCCGCAAGAAGCGGATCGCCGCCGGCGCCGGCCAGACCGTCGAGCAGGTCAACAAGCTCCTCAAGATGCACCGGAACATGGCCGACATGATGAAGGCCATGGGCTCCGGCAAGCGCGGCCCGCTCGCCGGCATCGCCCAGGCGATGGGCTTTGGCGGCGGCATGCCGACGCCGAGCCCGGAGCAGATGAAGGCGATGGCCGAGAAGATGAAGAGCGGCGGCGG
>NZ_JAFAVV010000119.1 GCF_019242285.1 Bradyrhizobium sp. | reverse complement strand
GATTGTAGCCCATGCCATAGTTCACGACGTTGGCGGTATCGGCCGCGCCCTTGACCAATTGCTCGGTGGTCTGGGCGTTGGCGGCAAACGGAGCAAAAGCAAGACAAGTCGCAAGCGCAATGCGTTTCATGTGATCTCCCTCCCTCGCGATCCCTTCAGGGATCTGATCTCTTCGCGGATCTAGGATGATCGTAAGCGCCGCGGGAGGATTGCGTCAATCAATCGGCGAGCACGAAATCACAAAGAGAAATTACAGCCGCAATATTTCGCTGCGCGAAATCGCCGCGAGCTGAAATGCGTTGCAGCATCGAGGAAGATCTGCCGGTGCCTCAGGGCGTGGCAACCGACGCGTCCTGTTGGGGAGCGGCCGCAAGCATCGGCGGCTCGGAGTACCGCATCACCCCGGCTTCGCCGATCGAGAACAATGGGCGATAGTTTCGGACGGCCGAATCCTCGACCATGGCCATCCGCCGGTTGTCGAGCATCAGCCAATGGCCGTCGAGCCGGGCCGCGGTGACCGCGTGATCCTCGCCGTTCATCGCGTCGCGCAGCACCACGATCTGCAAATCCTCCGCCGCAACGCCGGCGAGTTGCAGCGCGATCCATTTTGCGATCGCATAGTCCTCGCAGTCGCCGGCGCCGCGGTCGAAGGTGACGAGCGGCGAGCTCCAGACGTCCTCCTCGCCGTATTGGGCGAGATCGCTCATCGGATGGATGGCAAGGTTGATCGCGCGGTTGACCTGGCCGAGCCGCGCGCGGCCCTCGTGGCTTCGTCCGGCGTCGACGATGGCGAGAAACCGCAGCGCCGCGTCCGAAGCGCACCGCTCGCGGTCGCCGTCGCAGAGCGCGAGCTGCACCCGCTCGTCTTCCAGACGACGCATGACGGCGCGCCATTTGCGCAGCAGGTCTCCGGAGGAGACCGGAGCCACGGCAAGTCCGAACGGTGCGACGGCGGGCGAGGCGGGCAGGATGGCGTGGATCGCATCGAGCGTGCCGGCCCGGGCGCAGGCGACCGGCCCGAACCAGCCCATCCCGCACGCAATGATGACGATGGCGCGCCATGCGCGCGCGCAAGCCGAATGCCCCATCTGACGCCCCTTGTCCGGGCATCGCCGAGGCGCATTGGGCCCCCGTGACCGGATCGTTCCGCGGGTAATGATGGGGAGAGGGGGTGTGGGCCGGCCTAACGACTGCCGAATCGTGCGGGAAACGCGTCAACAGGCTGAATGCCGCCTTGCCGACTTCCGGAAAATTGGCCTGCCTCGGGCGGGAGACGAGGACGCTAGCAATAGCCTCCGGTTCGCCACAATACAGCCAATGGTTGCATATATCCCAGGTTCCGAAGAGTATGGCTAACGCGCCCTCAAGCGGCAGCTTTTGTTGCCGGGATCCTAGTAAAATCACGGAAATCGACGCAGTATCCTGCAAGTCAATACGGCTGCAAGTCTATCCAAGTATTCCGGTTACTCTCTGTATTCAACATTACTTCATGCCAGGAAAAAGGACATGAACATAACGCGCGACATCACATGACATGACAAGGTGAAGCCTCTCTGTTCATATCGCGAGTGAAGATTGAGGGCAAAAAATTGGCCGCTTTGAGGTCGATGACACAAGCTAAGGATGGTTTCGCCACGCTTTTGCCAATGATATGCAAGCATCCGCGGTGAAATATTTATTTGAATATTAACCCATTTTTTGGTGCCATTTGAATTACGCAGGCAAATTTGACGCTGCGGTTTCGCCCCACGGCCCGGGATCGCCATCCCATTCCTACGTCCACACCGATTCCTTTGCGTCACACGCGCCGGCCGATGCGATCGTTGTTCCCGATGCGGATCTGCTGTTCGGCGGCGCTTTCAGGCGCTCCGGCGCCGACCTCATCCTCTCCAAGGACGGCCGTGACTATGTGGTGCATGACTACTTCAGGGGCGACAAGCACGTCGCGCTGGCTTCGCACGACGGCGCCCATCTGACCGGAGACATCGTCAACGCGCTGACCGGTGAGGTCCAGGTCAGCCAGGCCGCCGGCGATGCCGGCGCCCACCAGGTGATCGGCCACGTCACCAAGCTCACCGGCAGCGCCACGGCCGTCCGCAATGGCGTCTCCATCGTCCTCAACATGGGCGACAATGTCGAGAAGGGCGACGTCGTCCAGTCCGGTGGCAATTCGACGCTGGGCCTGACCTTCATCGACGGCACCGTGTTCGGCCTGTCGTCGAATGCACGGATGGTGCTGAACGAGATGGTTTACGACCCGAACGGGTCGAACAATTCCTCCCTGCTCAGCCTGGTTGCGGGCACCATCACCTTTGTCGCCGGACAGACTGCCAAGCACGGCGACATGAAGGTCGACACGCCGGTTGCCACCATGGGCATCCGCGGCACCGCCGTGCTGGTCGAGATCGACTTCTCCGTTCCCGGCCAGAACGGCGCGCCCAACGCGAGCTTCCAAGTGCTGGTCGAGCCGGACGGCAGCACCGGTTCCTACATCCTGTTCGACAAGACCACGCTGCAGCCGATCGCGGTGGTCAACCAGGCCGGGCAGCAGATCAACTTCAACAACGGTGTCATCAGCCAGACCAACTCGCCGCTGCCGCCCGACGTGCAGAAGCTGATCCAGGACGTGTTCCAGCAGAAGTTCACCGACAACTCGAACACCAAGTCGACCTCGCCGTTCAACGACTCGACGATCCCGCATTCCGACAACATCATCATCAAGCTCGCGGACGGCTCGTCCGCCACCGCCATTTTCCAGAATATCAACTTCGCCGGCAGCACGCAGTCGACAGGGTCGGGCGGTCCCGGCAACAGCCTCGTCCACGTTCCCGGGCCGCCGACCGTGGTCGTGATCGACCCCTCGGGCAACGTCACCACCAAGTTCTCCTTTTCCGAGCTGCTCGGGAAAACCGGCGACGCTGCCGATCTCGACACCGTGGTCGGCAAGGTCACCTTCGCCGACGTCAATGCCGGCGATCAGCCGACCGTGAAGGTCGACTTCAGCTCGTTCTCCTATCAGGACGCCGCGCACAACGACGTCACGTCGAAACTGTCGACCCTGCAGCTTGCCGACATCGCCGCGACCGCGGTCAAGATCGCGGTCGATCCTGCCGCCGGCAACAAGAACTACGGCTCGGCGACCCTTACCTACAGTATCGCCGATTCCGCCTTCGACTTCCTGGCCGCCGGCGAAACGCTCACGCTGACCTACATGGTGCGCGTCGACACCAACTACGCGCCGGACGACGAATCGACCTTCGTCCCGATCACGATCACCATCGTCGGCACCAACGATGCGCCCGTCATCACCACCGGACCGGCAAAGATCGCCTTTTTTGGCGGCACCAGCGTGCCCGGCGGCCCGCTCGATTCGGCCGACGCCACCTCCGGCACGCTGTCGTTCGGCGATGCCGACCTCACCGACACCCACAAGGTCTCGACCAAGCTCGCCGGCGCGGTGCTGTCAGGCGGCGGCAGGGTGCCGCCGGGACCGGAAAAGATCTTCGAGAAGGCGTTGTCCGCGTCGATCGCGACCGACAGCAACGGCACCGGCTCCGGCGTCATCGATTGGAGCCTGGCGCCGCTGCCGGCCTATCTCGCCGACTTCATCCCCAAGGGCCAGACGCTGACGCTCACCTACACGGTGACGGTGACGGATTCGCAGGGCGCGATCTCGACGCAGACCGTCACCGTCACGATCAAGGGCACCGACGATCCGGCGGTGGTGTGGATCGCGACCGGGAACTCGGACGGCCTCTGGAGCGATGCGGCGAACTGGGAAACCGGCACGGTCCCGACCGCGAACGACGACGTCATCATCATCACCGATCAGTTGAAGGGGCTGACGCCGTCCTTCCCGGTCACGATCGACGCCCCGGCCTTCGCCAAGTCGGTGACGATGAACGACTTCTCCGAGCCGGGTGGATCGGGGCCGGCGCCGGAGCTCGACAATCTCTCCACGCTCACGATCGGCGGCACGCTGACGCTGTCCGCCGATTCGATCCTGCACAATTCGGGCACCATCAGCGTCGGCGGGCTCGCGGAATTCCTCGATCAGAGCGTGCTGTCGAATTCCGGCACGCTCACGCTCGCGGGCGGTGGCGGCTTCGGAGCTTCGAGCCACATCACCAACACCGGCACGATCGAACTGTCCGGCGGCACGCTCAACGTCCTGGTCGACGTCAACAATCACGGCGGCACCTTCACCGTCGACGACGGCGCGGTGCTGACGCTGAACGCCGGCGCCATCGACGGCGGCACGGTCACCATCGACGCCACGTCCACGACGAGCCCGTCCACGCCAGTCTCAGAGAATGTCAGCGGCCCGCAGGATGGCGGCGGCGTGCTGGCGCTGACGGGTTCGAGCGCGCTTTCGAGCGGCACGCTGGTCAATGACGGCACGGTCGACGTCTCAGGCAGCGGCAACGCGCTGCATCAGGAGATCGTCTCCAACAAGGGCGAATTCGAGATCCAGGTCGGCGGCGTGCTGCTGCTCGATGACGACACGGTGTTCGACAACGGCTGCGGCACGCTGACGATTGACGATCATGCGACGCTGACGCTCGATGATGCGACCGTTTCCGGCGGCGCGATCATGAGCGGCGGAACGATCGACATCATCGGGTCGAGCACCATTGACTGCAACGCCACCCTGTCCGGCGGCCATGTGACCGTCGAGGATGGCGTCATGCTGACGCTCGACAATATCACGGTGAGTTGCGCCATCGTGACGCTCAAGACCGAAGGCTCCAGTATCAAGGTCGAGGACACGCTGAAGCTCGACCACACCACGATCAGTGGCGGCGGCATCGACAATCAAGGCACGATCGAGATCACGGGCTCGAGCAGCATCGTGAACGATTTCCTGACCAACGGCGCCGGCGTTCTCAAGGTCGACGATGTCCAGGTTCTGACGCTGGACGGCAGCACCGTCAGCGGTGGCACGATCGACGACGAGGGAACGATCGAGGTCAGTTCCGGCGCAATCCTGACGCTCGAGGACGACGTGACCGTGACCGGCGGCGGCACGATCGAGGATGACGGCGAGGTCAAGGTCGCTTCCGGCGCGATGCTGACGCTGAAAGACGGCGTCACCGTGACCGGTGGCGGCACGCTGACCAATGCCGGCGCCATCGACATCGAAACCGTGGCCGGCGCCGTGTTCGACGGCGTCGCCGTGGACAACGCGGATGGCACGATTCAGGTTGATACCTCTACTCCCGGCGGGGTGAACGCCATCCTGACGCTCGAGGGCGGCACGACCGTCGCCGGGGGCTTCCTGTCGATCGGGATTTCCGGCGAGCTGGAAGTCATGACTGCCTGCGGCGCGACATTGTCCGAGGTCTGCGTCGCCAATTCCGGCACGATCTACGTCGACAGCAGCGCCACGATGACGCTGGACGACACCACGATCAAGGGCGGCACCATCGACGATCACGGCACCATCGAGGTCAAGTCGGGCGACACGCTCGCGCTGGATGGCGTCACCGTGGACGGCGGCAAGATCGACAATTGGGGCACGCTCGAGATCAAGGGCTCGACCGAGATCGACGGCGACAGCTTCGAGAATCAGGGCAAGATCATCGTCGATTCCGATGCGATGCTGATCCTGAACGGCACCACCATCACCGGCGGCACGGTGATCAACGACGGCACGATCGAGTCCACCGGCGGCGGCAAAATCGACGAGGCCAGCATCACCAACAACGGCGTCATCGAGTCGACCGCGGGCACGATGACGATCGATCCGCTGGCGCAGGCGACGCTCACCAACAACTCGTCCGGCATCATCGAGGCCAAGGGCGCCGGCGCCGAGCTCGACATCGTCCACGAGGATATCCACAATTCGGGAAGCCTGGAGGCGGTCGGTGGCGGCACGCTGAAGCTCTCCGGCCTCACGGTCTCGAACAGCCATGGCGACGTGACGGTCGACCATTCTTCGGAGCTCGATCTCGACGGCGCCACCGTCAACAGCGGCGAGGTCGACAATGCCGGCGAGCTCGATTCGAGCGGCGACAGCGCGATCAATGGTGCCACGGTCGACAATGGCGGCGGCACCATCGACGTGCTCTGCGGCACGCTGACGCTCGACAACACCACGATCAGCCACGGCACCATCATCGACGGCGGCAAGATCAAGGTCGACGACTGGAAGACGCTGAAGCTGAACGGCGTCACGCTCCGCGGTGGCGGCACCATCGACAACGACGGCACCATCGAGATCATCCACTCGGGCAGCATCGAAGAGGTGACGATCGCCAATTTCGGCGGACTGCTATTGATCGACTCCTGGCAGACGCTGACGCTGAACGGCACCACGGTCAACGGCGGCAAGGTCGCCGACTATGGCGTCGCCAACGTCGATCAGAACTACACGCTGACGCTGAGCGGCGTCGTGTGGTCCGGCGGCAAGATCGACAATGACGGCACGATCGACATCACAGGCTCCAGCAGCAGCAGCATCAACAACGACTGGCTGGACAACCACCAGCTCACGATCGAGTCCGGCAAGATGCTGACGCTGGATTGCACCACGATCGACGGCGGCGCTGTCATCGACGAGGGTACGATCAAGGTCGATGCCTTCAGCAGCCTCGACCTGAACGGCGTGACGTTGAGCGGCAGCGGCGGCGGCACGATCCAGAATGCCGGCGTCATCGAGATCACCGATTCCAGCAGCATCGATGACGCGCACATCGTCAACGGCCACGGCGCGACACTGGTCGTCGACGGCCACGAGACCCTGACGCTCGACGACAGCACGGTCACCGGCGGTACCATACTGGTCGGCGGCACGGTCAAGGTCGACGCGGGCCATGCGCTGGCCCTCGACAATGTCGACGTGCTCGGCGGCGGCGGTAATACGCTCGTTAACGGTGGCACTATCTATGCCCAGAATTCGTCTGAGCTGAACGGCTTCGGCTCGGTGGTCAACAACGGCACGATCGAGGTGAAGTCCGGCAGTTTGGAGATCGGCGAGAACGTGACCAGCACCGGAAACGGTGCTGGCATGTTCAAGATCGCTGCTGGCACTACATTGGCGTTCGACTCCGGGGTCGCTTCGAGCGAGACCATCGACTTCGAATCCAATACCGGCAAGCTGGTGCTCCACGATTCTCGTGATTTCAAGGGCACGATCAAAGACTTCACAGGCAATGGCGATCCTAATTCCTCCGATCAGATCGATCTGGCCGACGTCAAATTCGACCCGATCAAGCTCACGAAGAGCTACAGCAATCATATTTTGACCGTTAGCGACGGCATCCATACCGCGAAGCTGCATTTAGACGGCAACTATCAGTTGGCCAACTTCAAGTTCATGAGTGATGGCCATGGCGGCACGCTGATCATCGATCCTCCGGTTGACGGCGATACAGGCAACGATAGCGGAACGATCCCGGCGCCAGATCCCAAGGCACCTTCGGACGTGATCGACGCGTTCGTGTTCGACTTCACGGGCAAGCAGGCCTCGCCCGGCGATTTCAGCCAGCTGCGCGATGGCCTGCATTTCATGAACCCGCCGCCCGTCAATCCGCCGCCGGTGGGCGGGCTGTCGGACCAGGACGCCGGCATCGCGGGCTTTGCCCCTGATGGCCAGGACGTGACCGGCTGGTCCGGCCTGCTCAAGGCGGCGCTCCACCACACCGATTTCCACGTCTGAAACGGTTGTGGCCGGCGCCGCCGGAGCCAACTCCGTGCGTGATCAATTCTCTTCCGCGTGATACGCAGCAAGCATGAAACGGTGGCGCGTCATCCGGCGGTGGTTCAGGCGAAGCGGCTACGCCCGGCTGGTCTGCTTCGGCCTGCTGATCGCCTTCGCGGCGATCCGGCTGGTGGATCCGGCGCCGCTGCAGGAGCTGCGGGTCCGGACCTTCGACACCTTCCAGCATGTCGATCCCCGCAAGAAGACCATCCGGCCGGTGACCATCGTCGACATCAATGACGACAGCCTGAAGCGGCGTGGCCAGTGGCCGTGGCCGCGTACCGATCTCGCCGACCTCGTCATCAACCTGACCAATCTCGGCGCGGCGGCGATCGCTTTCGACGTGATGTTTCCCGAGCCCGATCGTCTCAATCCCGACATCGCTGCGCGCAACATGCGCTTTCTGGACGAGGTGACCCGGGCCAAGCTCAGCGAACTGCCGAGCAACGACCAGGTCCTGTCCGAGGCGATCCGGCGTTCGCGGGTGATCCTGGGCGAAACCGGGCTTGCGACCGTGCCGTCGGAGCTCGACCAGACCCTGCCCCTGACCGGTGTCGCGAGCGTCGGCGACGGACCCGAGCCGAAGATGTTCGAGTTTGCGGGCCTGTTGCGCAATGTCCCGATCCTGGAGCGGGCAGCGGCGGGCCGCGGCCTTCTCACCATCGTGCCCGAGCGCGACGGCATCATCCGCCGCGTGCCGATGATCCTGAAGGCCCAGGACGCCACCATGCCGGCATTGAGCCTGGAAATGCTGCGTGTCGTCAGTTCGACGCCGACGCTGCTGATCAAATACGACAAGGCCGGCATCAAGAGCGTCGGCGTGAGAGGGCTCGACATCCCGACCGACCGGAGTGGCCAGCTCTGGGTCCACTTTGCCCGCCATGACCGGTCCATCTACGTCTCGGCGGCCGACGTTCTCGACGGCGCCGTGCCAATCGACAGGATCAAGGGCAAGCTGGTGCTGATCGGAAGCTCGGCGGTCGGGCTCTACGACGTCAAGACGACGCCGGTCGATCCGGCGATGCCGGGCGTCGAGGTCCATGCCCAGGTGCTGGAGAGCGTGCTCGCCGGCGAGGCGCTGGTGCAGCCGAACTACGGCATCGCGATCGAGTTCCTGGCCGCGCTGATCATCGGGATCCTGGTCATCATCTTCACGCCCAATCTCGGCCCGATCCGGCTCGTCCTGGTCGGCGCGCTGTTCGCTTCGCTGCTGATCGGAGCCTCCTGGTATTTCTATGTCCATGACCGGCTGCTGATCGACTTCACCTATCCGCTGCTCTCGACTACCGCGATCTATCTGACGCTGATCTTCTCGAGCTTCGTCCGCGAGCAGCGGCAGCGGATGCAGGTTCGCGAACAGTTCGCGCAATACATGTCGCCGGCGCTGGTCGAGCAGCTCGCGCAGTCGCCGGACAGGCTGAAGCTCGGCGGCGAGGAGCGGGAAATGACCATCCTGTTCTCCGACGTCCGCGGCTTCACCTCGATCTCGGAAAGCTACAAGCACGATCCGCAGGGGTTGATCGCGCTGATGAACCGCTTCCTGACGCCGCTCACCAACGTGATCCTGGCGCGCAAGGGCTACATCGACAAATACATGGGCGACGCGATCATGGCGTTCTGGAACGCCCCGCTCGACGACGAGGCGCATCAGCTCAATGCCTGCGAGGCCGCGGTCGACATGCTGGAGCGCATCGACGCGCTCAACAGGGAACGGGAGCAGGAGGCGGAGGACGGCGGTCACGTCTATATCCCGATCAATGTCGGCGTCGGCCTCAACACCGGGATCGGGGTCGTCGGCAACATGGGGTCCGATCTCAAGTTCAACTATTCGGTGCTGGGCGACAGCGTCAATCTCGCCTCGCGCCTGGAGGGGCAGACCAAGGAATACGGTTTTCCGATCATCGTCGGGTCGAAGACCGCGCTTGCGGTCAAGGATCGCTTTGCGATCCTCGAGCTCGACTTCATCATGGTGAAGGGCAAGAAGGAGCCGGAGGTGATCTATGCCATCGCCGGCCGCGAGGACGTCGCGCATTCCGAGCGTTTCCAACGCCTGCGCAACCTCACCATCGAGATGCTCGCCTGCTACCGCAGCCGCGACTGGGACGGCGCGCTGGCCGCGATCGCGCGCGGCCGCCGCACCGACGAGGCGCACGCGCTGGAAAGGCTCTTCAACCTCTACGAGGCGCGCATCCGCGACTATCAGCAGAACCCGCCGCCACAGGACTGGAACGGCGCCTATCAATTGCTGACGAAGTAGCTGATGATTTCCGTAGGGTGAGCCAAGGCGCGAAGCGCCGCGCCCACCATTTTCTCAACGGCGCTGCGCTGAATGGTGGGCACGCTTTTGCCTTCGCGGGGTGAGCTTCGGTGCTTGCGGCCGCTTTGCCACCCGACGCGGATCACTCCACCCTCGCGATGGTGGCTACTCACTCCACCCCGATCGTCGTCAGGTCCTGGAACCAGTGTTGCGCCTGCACGAAACTCTTGATCTTCGGCGACAGCGCATGCGGGTTGGTGTCGTGCACCACCCACACCAGCGCGGCGTCGTCGACCACGAGCGCGTGGGCCTGCGCGATCAGCGCGTCCTGTTTTGCGCTGTCGAACGTCTGCTTGGCCTCGTTGATCAGCGCGTCGACCTTCGGGTTCTTGTAGCCGCCCCAGTTGACGCCGGTCGGCGCGACCTGGTCGGAGGCGAAGAAGCGGACGATGGCGTAAAGCGGGTCGGAGGTCACATAGGCGATGTTGTTGGCGGTGATGCCGGCGTTCATCTCATCGGCGGCGCCCTTGCGCCAATGGGTATAGAGCGTCTCCAGCTCGACCACCTTGAAATCGATATCGATACCGATCTCCTTGAAGCTCTGCTGCAGGAACTCGTTCATCGGCAACGACAGCATCTGGCCGGTGCCGCCCTGGGCGATGATGAAGGTGGTCTTCAGCGGCTTCTCCCTGGAGTAGCCTGCGTCCTCGACCAGCTTCTTCGCCGCGGCGAGATCATACTTGATGTCGAAGCTCGGCTTGCCGAACCACGGGCTTGACGGGTCGACCTGGCCCTTGGCGGGCTTTGCCAATCCGTTCATCAGGCCGACCACGGCGTCGCGGTCGATCGCGAGGTTGAGCGCCTTGCGCAGCCGGATGTCGGTCCAGGGTGAGCCGGGCAGCACGCTCAGATGGTAGTTCCAGACATGCGGGGTGACGTTGTCGACGATCCGCATGCCGGCGGCCTTGAGCTGCGGCACCGCGTCCGGCGCCGGCGTCTCGGTCAGGTCGACCTGCCCGTCGAGCAGCGCGTTGGTGCGGGTCAGCGCTTCCGGCATCGGCACCAGGATCAGCTTGTCGACCTTCGGGATGCGGTTCTTGTCCCAGTAGTCGGCATTCCTCGACAGCTCGGCGAGCTCGCGCGGCACCAGCTTCGTCAGCTTGAACGGCCCGGTGCCGGAGGGCTCGCTTGCGAACTTGTCCCAGTCGCGGCCGAGCTTCTCGTATTGCGCGGGGCTCGAGACCAGGAACCACAGCATCTGATAGGGGAAGAAGGAATCGACGTTCTTGGTCGTGATCTCGATGGTGGAATCATCGACCTTGGCATAGGCCGCGACCGAGGGCAGGCGGGTCTTGACCTGCGCACTCTGTCGCTTGTCGAACTGCGGCGCCTTGTCGTTCAGCACCTTGTCGAGATTCCAGATCACCGCATCGGCATTGAAGTCGCTGCCGTCGTGGAATTTGACGCCCTTGCGCAAGGTGAAGCGCCACTTGGTCTTGTCATTGTCGTCGACCTTCCACTCGGTCGCGAGCCCCGGCACCAGTCTGCCCGGCCGGTCGGCGACGCCCATTTCCCAGGAAATCAGAGGATCGTAGATTGTATAGCCGGTGAATTGGTAGGCGCCGGCGCCACGGTCAGGCTGCCCCGTGGTCAGCGGAACGTCCGCCATCGACATGCCATAGCGCACCACCGTCTCGGCGGGCGCGGCAAGCGCCGAAGCGGCAAGTGCAAGCATGGCGAGAAGCAGCGAAGATCGCATGCGCATGAAATCAGCTCCGTTGGAAGGCGACAGGAGAGGCAAATTTTCGCGCCGGAACTTGCAAGCTTGATGCCAGATTAGGCAATGCGCGCCGTGCGGGCGCCAATCCCCAAGGAGCTGTGATCCCAAGGGCAAATGGCATGGCGATTGGCGCGGTGCGAACGCCGTTGGCATAGCCGTTGCATGCAAGTGCTCAAGAATTAGCCAGCGCCGGAAGGGATTGAGATCATGCGTCTTGGAATATTCGGAAAATGCCGTGCGGTACCAGCAGTTGTGCTGCTGGCAATGGCGACGGCGGGTACCCTGCCGCAGACCGCACGTGCCGAAACGGTGCTTCGAATCGGCATGACCGCTGCCGATATTCCGCGCACGGTCGGCCAGCCCGACCAGGGTTTTGAGGGCAACCGCTTCTCAGGCCTCACCATGTATGACGCGCTGACGATGTGGGATCTGTCCTCCGCCGACAAGGCCAGCGTGCTGATCCCGGGGCTTGCCACTGAATGGAAGATCAATGACGACGACCACACCAAATGGCTGTTCAAGCTGCGTCCCGGCGTCAAGTTTCACGACGGCTCGCCGTTCGATGCCGATGCGGTGGTGTGGAATGTCGACAAGGTGCTGAGGAAAGACGCGTCACAATACGATCCGAGCCAGGTCGGCCTGACCACCTCGCGCATGCCGACCTTGGCGTCGGCGCACAAGATCGATGATATGACCGTGGAGCTGGTCACGACGGAGCCGGACAGCTTCCTGCCGTTCAACCTCAGCAACCTGTTCATGGCGAGCCCCGCGAAGTGGCAGAAGCTCTACGACGCGGCTGCCGGCGCCGATGCCAAGGCAAAATCGCAAGCAGCCTGGGAGGCGTTTGCGCGCGACGCTTCGGGCACCGGCCCGTGGAAATTCGCGGGCTTCACGCCGCGCGAGCGGCTCGAAGTCGTGAAGAACGACGACTACTGGAACAAGGCGCGCGTGCCGCATGTCGACCGCATGGTGCTGCTGCCGATGCCGGAGGCCAATGCCCGCACCGCGGCGCTGCTGTCCGGTCAGGTCAACTGGATCGAGGCGCCGGCGCCGGATGCCATTGCCGAGATCAAGCAGCGCGGCTTCGTGCTCTATAGTAATGAGGAGCCGCATGTCTGGCCATGGCAGTTCTCGCGGCTCGAAGGCTCGCCGTGGAACGACATCCGCGTCCGCAAGGCGGCGAACCTCTGCGTCGACCGCGAGGGCCTGAAGGATGGTCTGCTCGGCGGCTTCATGGTGCCGGCCACCGGCACCTATGAGGAGGGGCATCCCTGGCGCGGCCATCCGGCCTTCCAGGTCAAGTATGACAAGGCAACGGCGCTGAAGCTGATGCAGGAGGCGGGCTATGGACCGGGCAAGCACGTTCAGGTCAAGGTGCAGACCTCGGCGTCGGGCTCGGGCCAGATGATGCCGGTGCCGATGAACGAATATCTGCAGCAGGCGCTCGCCGAATGCTATTTCGACGTGCAGATCGACGTGATCGAATGGAATACGCTGACCACCAACTGGCGGCGCGGCACCAAGGACGCTTCCGCCAACGGCTCGAATGCCGTCAATGTCACCTATGCGGCGATGGATCCGTTCTTCGCGCTGGTGCGCTTCCTGCAGTCGTCGATGGCGCCGCCGGTCTCGAACAATTGGGGCTACATCAACGAGCCGAAATACGACGCGCTCGTCGCCAAGGCGCGCCAGACCTTCGACCCCGCCGCACGCGATGCCACGCTCGCGGAGCTGCACGCGGCCTCGGTCGACGATGCGGCGTTCCTCTACGTCGCCCACGACGTCGCGCCCCGCGCGATGAGCCCGAAGATCAAGGGCTTCGTGCAGCCGAAGAGCTGGTTCGTCGACTTCTCGCCGATCACGATGACGCCGTGAGTGCGATGCACGCCGCGGAAAGGAAAGCTCCCCTCCCCCTTGCGGGCAGGGGTGGGGGGAGGGGGTACCGCGGGCTCAGTGCTTGTGGCTTACCCCTCTCCCTAACCCACCCCCGCAACGGGGGAGGGAACACAGCGTGCCGCGCTCGCTCATCTGCGCCCAACAACGCAAGGTGACCCGTGCTTTCCTACATCGCTCGACGCATCGTCTATGTCATCCCGATCGTGCTCAGCGTGGCGCTGGTGTGCTTCCTGCTCGTGCACATCACGCCCGGCGATCCGCTGGTCGCGGTGCTGCCGGCGGACGACTCGCAGGAGCTCGCCAACCAGTTGCGCGCGATGTACGGCTTCGACCGGCCGCTGCCGGTGCAGTTCGGGCTGTGGCTGTGGCGCGCGCTCAACGGCGATCTCGGCAATTCCATCGCCACCGGCCGCCCGGTGCTCGCCGAGGTCATCCGCGCGGTCGGCAACACCGCCATGCTCGCGGTGGCGGCTGCCATGATCGGCTTCACCTTCGGCCTGCTGTTCGGCCTCATCGCCGGATATTTCCGTGACACCTGGGTCGACAAGCTCGCGACGTCGTTCGCGATCGCCGGCGTCTCGATGCCGCATTACTGGCTCGGCATGGTGCTGGTCATCATCTTCTCGGTCGAGCTGAACTGGCTGCCCGCGGTCGGCGCCGGCTCCGGCGGCTCGCAGGCCTGGGCCTGGGACTGGGAGCATCTGCGCTATCTGATCCTGCCCGCGATCACCTCCTCGGTGATCCCGATGGGCATCGTCACCCGCACCGTGCGGGCGCTGACCGGCGACATCTTGAGCCAGGATTTCGTCGAGGCGCTGCGCGCCAAGGGGTTGCGCGAGAAGGGCGTGTTTGGCCACGTCGTCAAGAATGCAGCGCCTACCGCGCTTGCGGTGATGGGATTGCAGCTCGGCTATCTGCTCGGCGGCTCGATCCTGATCGAGACCGTGTTCGCCTGGCCGGGCTCGGGCCTGCTGCTCAATTCCGCGATCTTCCAGCGCGACCTGCCGCTGTTGCAGGGCACGATCCTGGTGCTGGCGCTGTTCTTCGTGATCCTCAACCTCCTGGTCGACATCGCGCAGGCCGCGATCGATCCACGCATCAAGCGGGCCTGAGCCATGAGCGTGACGCCGATCGAAGCGATGGCGCAGGGCGCGCTCGAGGCCGCGCCGGCGACCAAGGCGCGCGGCTATTGGGCGACCGTCGGCCGCAGGCTCGTGCGCGACAAGGTCAGCATGACCTGCGCGCTGATCCTGCTCCTGATCTTTCTCTCCGCGCTGGTCGCGCCCTGGCTGCATCTTGCCGATCCCTACCAGGGCTCGATGATCCGCCGGCTGCGGCATATCGGTACGCCGGGCTATCTCCTCGGCACCGACGAGCTCGGCCGCGACATGCTGGCGCGGCTGGTCCATGGCGGACGGCTGTCGCTGATCACGGGCATCCTGCCT
>NZ_JAFAVV010000538.1 GCF_019242285.1 Bradyrhizobium sp. | reverse complement strand
CTACAACTGGAACGGCTTCTACGTCGGCGGCCATATCGGCGGCGCCTTTTCCAGTGACAGCAATTTCAGCGGGCTCGCCACCGGCAACAGCAGCGACGGCCGCTTCCTCGGCGGCGTGCAGGCCGGTGCGGACTATCAGTTCGCGCCCAGCTGGCTGCTCGGCATCCAGGGCCAGTATAGCTGGCTGGGCGGCCATGTCGGCGCCACCTTCCCGGGCGGCTTCGCCTATACCAACAGCCAGCGCGGGCTCGGCTCGGTGACCGGCCGCATCGGCTACACCTGGGGTCCGGGCCTCGTCTATGCGAAGGGCGGCTACGCCTATTCCGACAACAACGAATCGGTCGCCTTCGGCGGCGTGCCGGTCGCGTTCGCGACCAGTGGCGACCATCGCAACGGCTACACCGTCGGCGCCGGCGTCGAATACATGTTCGCGCCGAACTGGTCGGCATTGGCCGAGTACCAGTATTACAATTTCGGCAAGGCCAGCTTCATCTCGCCCGTCGGTCTCGTGCCGTTCGGCAGCTTCACCACCGACGACCATGTCCTGAAGGCCGGGATCAACTACCGCTTTGGCTGGGGCAGCCCGCTCGCCGCGCGCTACTGATCGGCGCCCGAGATCAGAGGGAAAGGGCCGGCCAACGCCGGCCCTTTTGCGTTCCGGCGAACAAAACCCTCACGACCTCCGGGTTTGTCCCGACTTTGTTAACCCGGTGCCGTAATACTGCCTCCGTATTTTTACAGGCATCCTGGGGGGAATCATGGTGACGGGCATCGGTAGAGTCTTCGGCTTCCTGCGGCCGCGGTGGGGGGTCAGGGGCAGCCTGTTCGCCGCCTTTGCGGTCATCGCCGCCATGGCCATCCTGATCTCGATCGGCGCCGGCATGGTGCTGGAGCATCTCGGCCAGACGATGGTCAATCTCAGCGGCCGCGACATTCCCCGCCTCGCCGACAGCCTGCAATTGTCGGCGCAGAGCGCGAGCCTCGCCGCGCAGGGGCCGGCGCTGCTGGTCGCGCAAAGTCCGGACGCGCTGGAGCAGCGCATCAGGAAGATGCGCGAGATCCAGCATGCCACCGAGCAGAAGCTCGGCGAGATCATCGAGCTCGGCGCCGACAAATCGGTGATCTCGGCGCTCGGCGAGACCATCAAGCACATCGACGACGCTACCGAGAGCCTGGTGTCCGCCTCCCGCGAGCGGATCACCATCGCCGCCGAGCATGACAGACTCTATGCGGCGCTGCGCAGCGCGCAGGTTGCGTTCTTCGCGGCGACGACGCCGGCGATGATGCAGGCGCAATCCAAGCTCGATACGGTCCTCGCATCCTCCGACGTGTCGGCCTCCGACGCCGTCGAGGCATCGCAAACGGTCGTGCAGCTCGGCAACGTGATCGCCAGCGGCTATCTCGCCTCCTCCGACCTCGCCACCGCGCTTGCCGCCGGCGGCAGCGATGCGCTGGAAGAGCTCGAAAAGAATTTCAAGGCGTCGCAGGCGCGGGTCAAGACCAACCTCGATCAGTTGCCCAAGAACAGGGTGATCGATTCGCTCAGGGACGCCGGCCAGAAGCTCTTGGCGCTCGGCGAAGGCAAGGCCAGCATGTTCAAGCTGCGCCAGAAGGAGCTCGACTCCAACGACTATGGCCAGACCGTCCTGGAAGAGACCCGCAAGCTGAACGTCGGCCTCGACATCAGCGTCCATCAGCTCGTCGACGCGGTGCAGAAGGAGACCGACCAATCAAGCTTCCAGGCGCGCCAGGAGATCTCCTTCGCCACCATGGCCATGCTCGCGCTCGGAGCGGCGACGCTGATCGGCTCGGCGCTGTTCGTCTGGCGCTATGTCGGCGCCAACATCCTGCGCCGGATCGCCAACCTGCAGCGCATGATGCTGCGGCTGTCCGAGGGCGACCTCGAGATCGAGGCCCAGCAGTCCCGCCAGAACGACGAGATCGCCGCGATGGCGAGCGCGCTCGAGGTGTTCCGCGAGAGCATGATCCGCGCCCGAACGCTCGCCTCGGACCAGGACAAGGATCGCGCGGCCAAGGCCGAGCGCACCGCCCGGATGGAAGCCCAGATCGCCTGCTTCGAGGCGGCCGTGCGCGGCGCCCTCGACAACCTGCAGCGCTCGGCCAATTCCATGCAGGCGACCGCCCAGAGCATGTCGGCCACCGCCGGCCGCTCGAGCTCGCTGGTCAGCGCGGTCGCCGCCGCCGCCGAGCAGACCTCGTCCAATGTGCAGACGGTCTCCGCCGGCACCGAAGAGCTGTCGTCCTCGATCGCCGAGATCGGCCGTCAGGTCGTGACCTCGGCACAGATCGCCAGGAAGGCCGTCGACGAGGCCGGCACGACCGACGCCACCATGCAGGGGCTGGCTGACAACGCCAGCCGCATCTCGGTCGTCGTCGATCTGATCCAGGTGATCGCCTCGCAGACTAACCTGCTCGCGCTCAACGCCACCATCGAGGCGGCGCGCGCGGGCGAGGCCGGGCGCGGCTTTGCCGTGGTCGCCTCCGAGGTGAAGAGCCTCGCCAGCCAGACGGCGAAGGCGACCGACGAAATCCGCGGCCAGATCGCCAGCATGCAGGACGTGACGACATCGGCGGTCACCGCCATCCGCAAGATTGGCGAGACCATCGGCGAGATCAACGACGTGACCACGACGATTGCGGCCGCAGTCGAGGAGCAGGGAACCGCCACCCGCGAGATCGCGCGGAACATCCAGCACGCCGCCGGCGGCACCAGCGAGGTCTCGACCAACATCGTGGGCGTCAAGTCCGCGTCCGCCGAAGCCGGCACGGCGGCAGCCGACGTGCTCAAGGCCTCGGCGGCGCTGCGCCAGGAAGCCGATGGCCTGCAGGCCGAGATCGACACGTTCCTGAACAGCATCCGCGCGGCGTGACGCGATACCGCCGCAGGCTCAGGCGCCGGCGGCCCGATTTCGGGGGCGATGTCGGAGATCGCTCCCCTGATGACGCTGTGACATGATATTTTTTGGCTGGCGCCGCGCCGACAGTGCGGTTAAGCCAAATCATGCACACGAAGACCGACAAGATCCAATCCTCGGCCGAGGCGCTGCGCTACCCCTGGGACAACCACCCCGGACCGGACCAGGTGGTCGAGGTCACGCCGGGCGTGCTGTGGCTGCGGCTGAAGCTGCCGTTCCGCCTCAATCACGTGAACATCTACCTGCTCGCCGACGGTGACGGCTGGACCGCGGTCGATTCCGGCTTCGGAAATGAGGAGTCGATCGAGGCCTGGACCGCGCTGCTGGACGGTCCACTCAAGGGCGTGAAGATCACGCGCCTGATCGTCACCCATTCGCACCCCGATCATGTCGGGCTCGCAGGCTGGATCGTCGAACGTTTCGGTTGCGCGCTGCATATGTCGCAGGTCGAGTACCTGCAATCGGTCTATCACCAGAACCGCGGCACGGAGGAGCGGCGCCAGGCCCAACGCCTGTTTTTCCGCCGTCATGGCATGGACGAGGATTTGACCGAGAAGCTGCTCGGCCGTGGCCAGGATTATCTGAAGCGGGTCTCGGTGCTGCCGCCGTCCTATCATCGCCTGACCCATGGCGACGAGGTCGTGATCGGGACGCGACGCTTCAAGGTGATCACCGGCGGCGGCCACGCGCTCGACCAGGTCATGCTCTATTGTGCGTCCGACAAGCTGTTCCTGTCGGCCGACCAGGTGCTCAGCAAGATCTCGCCGAATGTCAGCGTCTGGGCGGTCGAACCCGACCAGAACTCGCTCGGCGAGTACCTCGCCTCGCTCGCGAGCCTCACCACCACCCTGCCCTATGACGTGCTGGTGCTGCCCGGCCATGGCGTGCCGTTCTACGGCCTGAAGACCCGCATCAAGCAGCTCGCCGACCATCACGAGGAGCGCTGCCGCCTGATCGCCGATGCCTGCCGGGACGTCCCGCAGACCTCCAAGGAGCTGGTGCCCGTGGTGTTCCACAAGCACGTGCTGGACGCGCACCAGATGGGATTCGCCTGCGGCGAATTGATCGCCCATGTCAACTACATGCTGGTCGAGGGCCGCCTGACCTCGGAGACGACCGACGGGGTGCTGCGGTTCAAGACAACGTGAGCCGGACGCGGCCCGCGCCCTCGCACGCGGCAAAAAGGCCAGTTTGATCCGCATCAAGCGGCCATTCGCATTTCCGGCGATGCTCCGGGCGCTGGCCGGCAGTCATGTGTGGGATTCCGGCTCGACAGCAAAGATGGAAACGCTCTAAGAAGGGAAAAGTGTGGAACCGCGTCGGCTCCCGTTTCCTGCCCAGGCTCTGCGATGGATTATAACCAATTCTTCACCACCGCCCTCGATCGCCTCCACGACGAGCGACGCTACCGCGTGTTCGCCGACCTCGAGCGCATGGCCGGGCGCTTTCCGCACGCCACGTGGCATACGCCGAAGGGACCGCGCAACGTCGTGATCTGGTGCTCCAACGACTATCTCGGCATGGGCCAGCATCCCAAGGTGATCGGCGCCATGATCGAAACGGCGACGCGGATGGGCACCGGCGCCGGCGGCACCCGCAATATCGCCGGCACCCATCATCCGCTGGTCCAGCTCGAGGCCGAGCTCGCCGATCTGCACGGCAAGGAAGCCGCTCTGCTGTTCACTTCCGGCTATGTCTCGAATCAGACCGGCATCGCGACCATCGCCAGGCTGATTCCGAACTGCCTGATTCTGTCGGACGAGCTCAATCATAATTCGATGATCGAAGGCATTCGCCAGTCCGGCTGCGAACGCAAGATCTTCCGCCACAACGACGTCGCCCATCTCGAGGAGCTGCTGCGCACCGCGGGCCCCGAGCGGCCGAAGCTGATCGCCTGCGAGAGCCTCTATTCGATGGACGGCGACGTCGGACCGCTGGCAAAGATCTGCGACCTCGCCGAGCGCCATGGCGCGATGACCTATGTCGACGGGGTCCACGCGGTCGGCATGTACGGCGCGCGCGGCGGCGGCGTCGCCGAGCGCGACGGGGTCATGCACCGGATCGACGTGCTGGAAGGCACCCTCGGCAAGGCGTTCGGCTGCCTGGGCGGCTATATCGCGGCGAAGGCCAGTATCATCGATGCGGTACGCTCCTACGCGCCGGGCTTCATCTTCACGACGGCGCTGCCGCCGCCGATCTGCTCGGCGGCCACCGCGGCGATCCGACACCTGAAGACGTCGAGCTGGGAGCGCGAGCGGCATCAGGAGCGCGCCGCGCGGGTCAAGGCGATCCTGGGCGCCGCCGGTCTGCCGGTGATGTCGAACGAGACCCACATCGTGCCGCTGTTCGTCGGCAACCCCGAAGCCTGCAAGCGCGCCTCCGACCTGCTGCTGGAGGAGCACGGCATCTACATCCAGCCGATCAACTATCCGACCGTCGCGAAGGGCACCGAGCGGCTGCGCATCACGCCCTCGCCCTATCACGATGACGGCCTGGTCGACCGTCTGGCCGAAGCCCTGCTGCAGGTCTGGGAGCGGCTCGGCCTGCCGCTGAAGCAGCGGTCGTTGGCGGCGGAATAGTTCCGCGCCGCAGCCTCAGCGCTTAACGACGATCCGAATTCCGCGGCCAAGCGCGGAATTCGCTGTCGCCTGAGCCGTTTCGACGCGTTATCTTTCAACGAGATAGGGGGCAGGCACAGGAGGTCAAGCAGCGATGCTGCACGATTGGGGCGTGGTCGGAGCCGCCTTCGGCTATATCGGGCTGTTGTTCCTGGTGGCGAGCTATGGCGACCGCCTGTCGCCGGAGCAGCGCGGCCGCGCCAGCGCGCTGATCTATCCGCTGTCGCTCGCGATCTACTGCACGTCCTGGACCTTCTTCGGCTCGGTCGGCTTTGCCACCACCACCAGCGTCGACTTCCTCGCCATCTATATCGGCCCGATCGTGATGATCGGCCTGTGCACGCCGCTGTTGCGTCGCGTGATCCAGCTCGCGAAGGCCCACAACATCACCTCGATCGCCGACTTCATCGGCGCACGCTACGGCAAGAGCCAGGCGGTCGCCGCCACCGTGGCGCTGATCGCGATGATCGGATCGGTTCCCTACATCGCGCTGCAGCTCAAAGCCGGCGCCTCCTCGCTCCAGACCATCCTGAGCGAGGACCAGGCCTTCTCCAAGATCCCGGTCCTCGGCGACATCGCGCTGATGGTGACGTTGGCGATGGCCGCCTTCGCCGTGCTGTTCGGCACGCGCCAGACCGACGCCACCGAGCACCAGAACGGCCTGATGCTGGCGGTCGCGACCGAATCCATCGTCAAGCTCGTCGCCTTCATCGCCGCCGGTGCCTTCGTCACGTTCTGGATGTTCACGCCGACGGAGCTCGCCGAGCGCGCGATGAAGAGCCCGGAGGCCGTGCGCGCCATCGACTATGTGCCATCGATCGGCAATTTCCTCACCATGGTGCTGCTGTCGTTCTGCGCGATCATGCTGCTGCCGCGCCAGTTCCACGTCAGCGTGGTGGAGAACGCCTCGGATGCCGAGGTCAGCCGCGCCCGCTGGCTATTCCCGTCCTACCTGGTGGCGATCAACCTGTTCGTGATCCCGATCGCGCTCGCCGGCCTCATCACCTTCCCGTTCGGCGCCGTCGACAGCGACATGTTCGTGCTGGCGCTGCCGATCGAGGGTAACGCGCCGCTGCTCTCGATCGCTGTCTTCATCGGCGGCCTGTCGGCGGCGACCGCCATGGTGATCGTGGAATGCGTCGCGCTTTCGATCATGGTGTCGAACGACCTCGTGGTACCGCTGGTGCTGCAGCGCGGCTCGCAGGCCCCACTGCGGCAGAAGGATTTCGGCGACTTCCTGCTGAAGGCGCGGCGGGTGGCGATCTTCGTCATCATGCTGATGGCCTATTTTTACTACCGCGCACTCGGCAACACCCAGCTCGTGGCGATCGGGCTGCTGTCGTTCGCCGCGATCGCCCAGCTCGCACCGGCCTTCTTCGGCGGCCTGATCTGGCGCCGGGCAACCGCGCGCGGCGCGATCGGCGGCATGCTGGTCGGCTTCGCCGTCTGGGGCTACACGCTGTTCCTGCCGAGCTTTCTCGACAGCAGCACCGCGGGTATCCTGATATTGAGGCACGGACCGTTCGGCATCGAGGCGCTGCGGCCGCAGGCGCTGCTCGGCGCCGACCTGCCGCCGCTGCTGCACGGGGTGCTCTGGAGCCTCGCGCTCAATCTCTTGACCTATGTCGCGCTGTCGCTGGCGCGCCGGCCCTCGGCGATCGAACGGCTGCAGGCCGACCTGTTCGTGCGTGGCGACCTCGCGCCGATTGCGCCGACCTTCCGCCGCTGGCGCTCGACGATCACCGTACAGGACATTCAGAACACGGTGGCGCAATATCTCGGGCCCGACCGCGCCCGCCACTCGTTCGAGGCGTTCGCGGCAAGTCATCACGCCAGACTCGATCCGACGGCGCCGGCGGATATCGAGCTGTTGCAGCACGCCGAGCATCTGATCGCCTCCTCGATCGGCGCTGCGTCCTCGCGGCTCGTGATGTCGCTCCTGCTGCGCAAGCGCACCGTCTCCGCCAAGGCCGCGCTCAAGCTGCTCGATGATTCCCACGCCGCGCTGCATTTCAGCCGCGAGATCCTGCAGACTGCGCTCAATCACGTACGGCAGGGCATCGCGGTGTTCGACGCCGATCTGCACCTGATGTGCTCCAACCGGCAGTTCGGCGAAATCCTCGGGCTGCCGCTGCATCTGGTGCAGATCGGGATTCCCCTGCACGAGATCCTCGAGGTGATGGGCGAGATCGGCCCACCGGGCTCCGAGGACCAGCAGGCGCTGATCGAGCGGCGGCTTGCCGCCTACACCGCCGAAGGCGAGCCTTATCTCGAGCGCCTGCCCGACCGCCACATGGTGGTCGAGGTGCGCAGCAACCGGATGCCGGACGGCGGCCTCGTCATCACCTTCACCGACGTCACCGCCTCGTTCGAGGCCGCCGAGGCGCTGGAGCGCGTCAATGCGACGCTGGAGAAGCGCGTGCGCGACCGCACCGAGGAGCTCACCCGGCTCAATTCGGAGCTGGCGCTGGCCAAGAGCACGGCGGAGGAGGCCAGCATCTCGAAGACGCGGTTTCTCGCCGCCGCGAGCCACGACATCCTGCAGCCGCTCAACGCCGCGCGGCTCTACGTGACGAGCCTGGTCGAGCGCCAGAACGGCGGCGAGGATTCGCGGCTGGTCGAGAATATCGACGACTCGCTGGAGGCGATCGAGGAAATCCTCGGCGCGCTGCTCGACATCTCGCGGCTCGACGCCGGCGCCATGGCGCCGTCGATCTCGAGCTTCAAGATGGCCGATCTGATGCGCTCGCTGGAAATCGAGTTCACGCCCGTGGCGCGCGCCAAGGGCCTGCAACTGAACTTCGTGCCCTGCTCGCTGCCGGTGCAATCGGACCGGCTGCTGCTGCGGCGGCTGTTGCAGAACTTCATCTCCAACGCCATCAAATACACCCCGCGCGGGCGCGTGCTGGTGGGCTGCCGTCGCCACGGCCAGTCGCTGCGGATCAGCGTCTATGACACCGGCGTCGGCATTCCCGTCGTCAAGCGCAGCGAGATCTTCAAGGAGTTTCACCGTCTCGAGCAGGGCGCCCGGATCGCACGCGGGCTGGGGCTCGGGCTTTCCATCGTCGAGCGCCTCGCCCGCGTCCTCAAGCACGGCATCTCGCTCGGCTCCAATGCGAGCGGCGGCTCGGTCTTTTCGGTGATGGTGCCGGTTGCCAAGGCCGTGAACTACACCGCAGCCGTCACGACCTCGACGCCGCTGTCGCGCACGCCGATCTCCGGCGCCAGGATCGTCTGCATCGAGAACGATCCGGCGATCCTCGACGGCATGAAGACGCTGCTGACAGCGTGGGACGCGCAGGCCATCGCGGTGGCCGATCCGGACACCGCGATGGAGGCGATCGAGGCCGCGGACGGCCCGATCACCGGCCTGCTCGTCGACTATCATCTCGACCGCGGCAACGGCATCGCTGCGATCCGCGACATCCGCCGCCGCTTCGGCGACAGCCTGCCGGCGATCCTGATCACGGCGGACCGCAGCCCGCACGTGCGCGCCGCCGCGCGGGAGGAGAACGTCACCGTGCTGAGCAAGCCGCTCAAGCCGGCGTCCCTGCGCGCGCTGCTTGGGCAATGGCGCATCCAGCAGATGGTGGCGGCGGAATGAGTCCGCGCCGGCGCCGCACCTGCGCGCGTCTCAAAGTGATTGCGACCACACGGCGCGGCCCGGAGGCCGACCGGACGGGTCGCCAGGAAGACGGCCGGCCCAAGGTTGCGCGGCCCGCCGGATCGGTTCTGCCTGCTGCCGACTATGGACCCGAAGGAGGCGCCTGCCGCCATTGCGAGCCCGCGATCTTGGCCGCCGCGATCACGGCCTGCGTGCGGCTCTCGACGCCGAGCTTCTGCAGGATCGCCGAGACGTGCGCCTTGATGGTCACCTCCGACACGCCGAGCTCATAGGCGATCTGCTTGTTGAGCAGCCCTTCCGACAGCATCATCAGCACCCGCACCTGCTGCGGCGTCAGCGTCACCAGCCGGTCGCGCAGCCGCGTCATGTCCGGATCGGAATCCGACGACAGGTCGGTGTCCTGCGGCACCCAGACGTCGCCGTCCATCACCTTCCTGATTGCATCCCGCAGCGTCTCGACGCCAAACCGCTTCGGGATGAAGCCGGAGGCGCCGAAATCGAGCGAACGGCGAATGGTCGGACCGTCGTCGCTGGCGGAAACGATCACGACCGGGATCGCCGGATACTGCGCGCGCAGATAGATCAGGCCGGAAAAGCCGGAAATGCCGGGCATCGTCAGGTCGAGCAGGATCAGATCGATGTCGGAGTCCCGTTCCAGCAGGGCAGTCAGGTCCTCGAACGATCCTGCCTCGTCGATGATCGCCACAGCCAACACGCTTTCGACCGCCTGCCGCAGCGCGTTGCGGAACAGCGGATGGTCATCGGCAATGACGAGGCGGGTGTTGGCGGCAGTCATTTTGCTTCTTGCGAACGTTGCTTGCTTCTTGCGAATGGTTGCGGAGAGAGCCAGTGGTGCCAATGATGGTGATCGCCTGCCAGTTTATTTCGGGAGCGATCCTCCTCCGACAAGAGGGTGCATGCAAGCTCGCAGATTTGATACGGATCAATGCGGTTAACCCGCTCGTTGTGCGATGCAATAGAGTGGGCATGCAGCTTGCGCACGAAGTTGTGGCGAGGGCCGAAAGTCTTATTGGGACGTCTTTCACCGCAATGTTACTTTGGCATGAAGCCCCCGGGACTTTCCGCGATGCCGGCCGTACGGGGAGAACATCAACGTCAATGACGGGGAGCGAACGACGATGACGATAGCAGCGACAGCCGGCGGCGGCATCCGCACCGGGGGTATGACGGGCGAGGAGCGCAAGGTCATCTTCGCCTCTTCGCTTGGCACCGTGTTCGAATGGTACGATTTCTACATCTACGGCACGCTCGGCCCGTTCCTCGCGAAATACTTCTTTTCGACGGTTCCGCCCAACGTCGCCTTCATCTTCACGCTGCTCGCCTTCGCCGCAGGATTTGCCGTTCGGCCGTTCGGCGCGCTGATCTTCGGCCGCCTCGGCGATCTGGTCGGGCGCAAATATACGTTCCTGATCACGATGACCCTGATGGGCGTCGGCACCTTCTTCATCGGCCTGCTGCCGGGCTACGCCAGCTGGGGGATCGCCGCTCCGATCGTTCTGATCGCGCTTCGCCTGATCCAGGGTCTCGCGCTCGGCGGCGAGTATGGGGGCGCAGCAACCTACGTCGCCGAGCATGCGCCGGCGAACCAGCGCGGTTACTACACCTCATGGATTCAAACCACCGCGACGCTCGGCCTGTTCCTGGCCCTGCTGCTGATCCTCGGCATCCGCACCGCGCAAGGCGAAGACGTCTTCGGCGATTGGGGCTGGCGCATTCCGTTCCTGCTGTCCGGCATCCTGCTCGCCGTCTCGGTCTGGATCCGGCTGAGCCTGAACGAATCGCCGGTGTTCCAGCGGATGAAGGAGGAGGGAAAGACCTCCAAGCGTCCGCTGACGGAAGCCTTCGCGGAATGGTCGAACGCCAAGATCGCCATCCTGGCGCTGTTGGGCGCGACCGCGGGCGAAGCCGTCGTCTGGTATGGCGGGCAGTTCTATGCGCTGTTCTTCCTCACCCAGACGATCAAGGTCCCCGGCGTTACGGCACAGATAATGATCGTGGTCGCGCTTGCGCTCGGCACGCCCGGCTTCATCCTGTTCGGCTGGCTGTCGGACCGGATCGGCCGCAAGCCCATCATTCTGGCGGGCTTCCTGCTTGCCGCCCTGACCTACTTCCCGATCTTCAAGGGCATCACCCATTTCGCCAATCCCAAGCTGGAAACGGCGTTGGCATCGGCGCCGGTGACCGTGATCGCCGATCCGAGCGAGTGCTCGTTCCAGTTCAAGGCGACCGGCGCCGAGAAGTTCACCACGAGCTGCGACGTGGCCAAATCGGCGCTCGTCAACCTGTCGGTCAACTACACCAACCAGGAAGCTCCGGCCGGCACCAAGGCCCAAGTCAAGGTCGGCGAGCAGACGCTGTCGACCGACAGTCCGGACTTCGCGAAGGCGCTGCCGGCCGCGATCAAGACCCACGGCTATCCAGCCTCGGCCGATCCGAACGAGATCAACTATGTCATGACGACGGTCCTGCTGTGGATTCTCGTGATCTACGTGACGCTGGTCTACGCGCCGATCGCAGCATGGCTGGTCGAGCTGTTCCCGAGCCGCATCCGCTACAGCGGCATGTCGCTGCCCTATCATATCGGCAACGGCTGGTTCGGCGGCTTCCTGCCGGCGACCGTGTTCGCGATCGCCGCGGCGACGGGCAACATCTATTCGGGCCTCTGGTATCCGATCGCCATCGCCGCCATGAGCCTCGTGATCGGCTTCCTGTTCCTGCCTGAGACCAAGGACGTCGACATCACCAGGACCTGACTCTCGCGCGGCTCGCGTCGCGCGACCCGACGCGAACATTTGAAACGGCCGCGGAGCGATCCGCGGCCGTTTGATTTTCAGGCCGCACTGCCCATGAACTGCAGCACGATCTCGCGCCGGTGCGGCCGGGCGCGATGCTCGATCAGGTAGATCGCCTGCCAGGTGCCGAGCACGATCTCGCCGTCGAGCACCGGAATCTGCAGCGACGTCGACGTCAGCATGGTCTTGACATGGGCAGGCATGTCGTCCGGCCCTTCGGCGTCGTGGCGCCATCCGGCATTCTCCGGCGCGAGCTGCGCCAGCGCGGCGGCGAGATCGGCAAGTACGGCCGGATCGGCATTCTCCTGGATGGTCAACGAGGCCGACGTATGCCGGACGAACAGGGTCAGGACGCCCTCCTCCGCACCGGCGTCGGTCACGAACTTCGCGACGTCATCGGTGAGATCGCTGAAGCCCGCGCGCTCGGTCTGCACGGTCATGCGCGAGGTTACGATGGTGGAGGCACTGACGGCCGACGGGGAAGAGCGGGAGAGAATCTTGGGTAATGCCATGGATCAATTTCAACGCTTCTTTTCTTCAACGATCGCTCAAGCGGCGGCGACTGGATTTTCAGATTTTGCCGGCGACGTCCTTCTGCACGCGGCTCGCCATGTCGACCAACCGCCGCCACGTCTGCTCGATGAGCGCCATCGCACGGTCGATGTCCTGATCGCTCGGCAAGGGAATGGTGAGTTTCCGGTCGCTGTCGGCGGTCTTCGGGAGAGCCTCGCCCTTGCCCAGATCACCCTTGCCCAGATCGCCCTTGCCCATGTCGCGGGCGGCCAGTTGCGCCTTCAGTCGCTCGTTCTCGGCCTGCAGCCGGCCGATCTCGGTATCCATCGCCTTGCGCTCGTCCGGCACCGCGTAGCAGGCCCAGCCGGCGGCGGAATTGCTGCAGGTCGAAACCTCGCCAGTGTGGGTGTCGAGCCGGACCATGCCGTCGCCGGAAGGCTGCAAGGCGTAGCGACCGTTCCGGGTGTCGGGCGCCGCTTCGGCCGCGGCCGCGGCCCCGGCCCCCACCAGGCAGCAAGCCATGGCCGCAAACACGAGCGAAAGGTTCGAGCGCATTGTCGCAGGATGCATGGCTGTCTCGCAAATCGGCCGACGGCTGAGGGTCCCATTCAAGCTATGGGCTGGCGGCTCGTTTTCAACGGACCCAGGCATCGTTCGGTCCATTCTCGCCGAGGTTAGGCAAACCTCGATCCGACCCCAAGCCCGCCTGCTGCGCTGCGATGACGGGCTTTCGCCGCACCTCACACGATTGAAATAATCAATTGAGATCAAATACATGCGGGATTCACACGCAATCTTGACTTGGCAGAACTCGGTCAGTATGGTCCGCGCGGCTTTTGAGGGCGAACGGGGCGTAAACTCCCATTTTCAACGGCATTGCGCGGGTCTCCACGGATGGCGGACGGCACGAACGATGCGGAAAATGGGCGCCGCGATCAATCGCCCGACGAGGCTGCGCTTTCCGCAAGGCTCGGAAGTCTGGATCGGCGGTTGTCCCAAGTTCGCGGCAACCGGCCAATCGGGACCGACCAACCTCAGGGGCAAAGCGAAGACAGTGCTGCCAGGGCTTCGGCGATGGCGCGCGGTTTCCGCCTTTCCTCGGAGCTGGTCGCGGGCGTTGTCGTCGGGGCGGCGAGAGGCTGGGGAATCGACCATTTGCTGTCGACCTCGCCGTTCGGTCTCATCGTGTTCTTCCTGCTCGGCTTCGTCGCCGGGCTGGTGAATCTGGTGAGGTCCGCCGGCGTCGTTCCTCCCAATCGCTAGACCGGCGGAAGTCACGACATCAGGAATTTCGATTGCCGGCTCCGAGCCGGTGGACCAAGAGCCGCGCGGATGAACATCGAACCGATTGAACAGTTCAACATCGAACCTCTCTTCAAGATCGGTCAGATCGGCAGCCAGCCGATCTACTTCACCAACTCCTCGGCCTACATGTTCGTCGCCGTGGCCGTGATCTCGCTCCTGATGATCGGCGGATCGGCAGGGCGCCAGCTGGTGCCTGGGCGCTTCCAGTCGATCGCCGAGATCACCTACGAATTCGTGGCCTCCACCATCCGCAGCAACGCGGGCGCGGAGGGGATGAAATTCTTCCCGCTGATCTTCTCGCTGTTCATGTTCATCTGCGTCTCGAACCTGATCGGCGTCATCCCCTATGCTTTCACGGTCTCGAGCCACATCATCGTCACCGCAGCGCTGGCGCTGCTCGTCTTCTTCACCGTGCTGATCTACGGTCTCTACAAGAACGGCCTGAAGTTCTTCAAGATTTTCGTACCCTCGGGCATTCCGATCTACATCCTGCCGCTGGTCGTCTTCATCGAGATCTTCTCGTTCTTCCTGCGGCCGATCTCGCACAGCGTGCGTCTGTTCGCCAACATGCTGGCCGGCCACATCGCGCTGAAGGTGTTCGCGGGCTTCGTGGCGATGCTCGGCGTCTCGCTCGGCGCGATCGGCTGGATCGGCGGCGTCGCGCCGCTGGCGCTCACGGTCGCGCTCTACGCCCTCGAACTGCTGGTCGCATTCCTGCAGGCCTATGTGTTCGCGATCCTGACCTGCATCTATCTCAACGACGCCATTCATCCTGGCCATTGAACGGTCGGGGGAATTTCCACCCTCACTCAGACTTTTCTTCTCAAGGAGCAAAAAATGGATCCGGCAGCAGCAAAACTCATCGGCGCAGGCATCGCGTGCATCGGCATGGGCGGTGCGGGCGTTGGCGTGGGCGTCATCTTCGGCAACTACCTCGCCGCCGCCGTGCGCAATCCCTCCGCTGCCCAGGGCCAGTTCGGCAACCTGATCTTCGGCTTCGCCGTGACCGAAGCGCTCGGCATCTTCTCGCTGCTGATCGCGCTGCTGCTGCTGTTCGTGAAGCTCTGACGGGCTCATGCCACTTCGCGCCGCCCGCGGGCGGCGCGAATATGACCGCAACAGGAGAACTCCATGGCTGAGAGTCATGGCGGCAACGAAAGCGGCACGGCCCACACCGAGGCCGACGGCTCGCCCGGGGGATTTCCCCCGTTCGATCCGTCGACCTTCGGCTCGCAGCTCGTGTCGCTGGTGATTGCCTTCGTCGCGCTCTACATCATCGTCTCGCGCATCGCGCTGCCGCGCGTCGGCGCGGTCATCGATGCGCGCCAGGCCAGGATCGACGGCGATCTGGAAGAGGCGCAGGAGCTGAAGGACCAGTCCGACGCGGCGCTGAAAGCCTACGAGACCGAGCTCGCCACCGCGCGGGCCCGGGCGCAGGCGATCGGCAGCGAAACCCGCGAGAAGCTGAACGCGGCCGCCGAGGCCGATCGCAAGACGCTCGAGGAGCAGCTCGCGCGCAAGCTTGCGGATGCCGAGAAGACCATCGCCGCGACCCGCACCAGCGCGATGAGCAACGTGCGCGGCATTGCGGCGGAGACGGCGACGGCCATCGTGCAGAGCCTCACCGGCGTCAAGCCCACCGCCAAGACGGTCGAGGCGGCCGTCGACGCGTCGCTGAAGGGATAGCGTGATGTTCGAGGATCCGGAAACCTGGGTTGCCATCGCCTTCGTCATCCTGATGGGCATCTTCGCGTATGTCGGCGTCCATCGCACCGTGCTGAAGGCGCTCGACCACCGCAGCGAGCGCATCAAGGCCGAGCTGGACGATGCGATGCGGCTGAAGGAGGAGGCGGCCAAGGTGCTCGCACAGTACCAGGCCCGCCGCGCCAGCGCCGAGCATGAGGCTGCCGAGATCGTCGCCAGCGCCAGAGCGGAAGCCGAGCGCGTCGCGGCCGAGGCCAAGGTCAAGATGGAAGACTTCGTCGCGCGGCGGACCAAGTCCGCCGAGAGCAAGATCGCGCTGGCCGAGGCCCAGGCCGTGGCCGACGTGCGCGCCGCAGCCGCCGAGGCCGCGGTCCAGGCCGCCTCCGCCGTGCTGATGAAGCAGGTGAAGGGCAAGGTCGCGGACGACCTGCTGGACAGGGGCGTCGCCGAGGTCCGGCGGAAGCTGAACTGACAAAGCCCAGCCTCAAGAGATCGAAAAGGCCGGCGCGAAGGTTTCGCGCCGGCCTTTTGCTTTGCAGCTCGCACTCATTTCATTTTTTCATTTCTTCTTCCGCGGCGCCTTCTTCTCGGGTGCCAGCGCCTGCGGGTCGAAGCCGATGTAGAAGATATAGCTCGACATGTCGCCGCCGGGCGGAATCGGATAGACGAGGTCGTCGGCGACCAGGCTGAAGGGCACGCTGTCCCCCTCGCCCACCTCGACCGTGGTGCGGTAGGCCTTGGTGGCGATCACTTTCTCGCCGACGCCGCCCTGCACCACCGCCACGCGCAGCGGCACCTCGATCGAGGGCGGCGCCCCCGCCGGACCGACGATGATCCGGCCCTGGATGCCGATCCGGGCCACGATCTGGTCGCCGTCCTTGCGACAGTCGCGCGCGGTCCGCCCCAGCGTCGCCTGGTAGCGAACGTCGTTGCCCGTGGCCTGCTTGCCGGGCGCGGCGACCGCGAAGGTCGAGGCCCCGGCGCGGACGGCGACCGACGGGCAGCCGTCTTCGATCTGGGTCGCGGACAGGCCCTGCTGCGGCGCTTGCGGCGCCGCAGGCGCCGGCTCATCCGATTTGCCGCCGAACAGGCTCTTGAAGCGATCGGAGAGCGATTGCGATGCGGCCGGTGAAGCGAGGCCGGCCAGAACCACCAGCGCAACGCCGGCCGTCATCATGGATTTGAAAATGCGTCTTCCGCCCATGAAAATACCCTGGATGCCGTCCAGCCGCCCCTCCTCTGGACCGAGTTATAAACGCCGCTTCGCGGCAAACCCAAGGCACCGGTTTTCATCCTAGCCCCGGAAATCTTCGCTCAGGAGGCCGAACAGCAGATGGTCCTGCCAGACGCCATTGATGCAGAGATAGCGCCGCGCGAGGCCTTCGCGGCTGAAGCCGCATTTCTCGAGCACGCGGATCGAGGGCGCGTTGGAGGGGATGCAGGCGGCCTCCACCCGGTGCAGATTGAGCTCCCCGAACAGCGTCGGCAGCAGCACACGCAGCGCCGCAGTCATGTAGCCGCGATGGGCATAGGGCTGCCCGACCCAATAGCCGATGGTGCCGGCCTGCACGATGCCGCGCCGGACATTGGCAAGCGTGATGCCGCCGATCATGGCGCCGTCCTGCTCGCGGAAGATGATGAAGGGATAGGAGCGATCCGCGGCAATGTCCTCGGCATAGCGGCGCAGCCGCCGGCGGAAGCCGCCGCGTGTCAGATCGTCGGACGGCCAGATTGGCTCCCAGGGCGTCAGATATTCGCGGCTGAACTCGCGCAGATGGGCCCATTGCAGGAAGTCGGACATCTGCGGGGCGCGCAGCAGCAGCCCGTTGCCGCGCGGCGCAAGCGCGGTCGGTCCAGAGGACGGCAAACGAAACAGGGCCATGTGTGATGCTCCCCGAACCCTCTAACCTGCCTGACCGGCCTCCGCCTGCAGTCGGCTGCCTCAGTGCAGCAAGGACCTTGCCTTTGACCGGGTCAATCCTTCCGCGAAAGCGACCGCCGTGTCCAGACCCCTGCCGCTGCCGAGGGCGACGACCGCAGGCCTGCTCCGCGAGAGCAGCGCACGCGCGGCGTCGCGTGTCGTCTCCACGCTGACGGCATCGATCCGCCTGACCAGCTCTTCGGTAGTCTGCGGCCGGCCGTAGGCCAAAACATGGCGGGCGAGCTGCTCGGCGCGTGACGAGCAGCTCTCCAGCGCCATCAAGAGCCCCGCCTTCATCTGCGCCTTGGCGCGTGCGACCTCGGCCTCGGTCAGGCTCTCGACCGCATCATTGATGATGTCGACCACCACCTCCATCATTTCCGGCGCGTCGGCGGGATCGGTGCCGGTATAGAGGCCGAAAAAGCCGGTGTCGGTATAGGGCGCGTGGAAGGTGTAGATCGAGTAGCACAGGCCGCGCTTCTCCCGCACCTCCTGGAACAGCCGCGAGGACATGCCGCCGCCGAGCGCGTTGGTGAAGGCCTGCAGCGAGAACAGCGACAGGTCGTTCTGCGGCACGCCTTCCAGCGCCAGCGTCAGATGCGCCTGCTCGAGCTCGCGATGCACCACGCGCGAGCCGCCCTTGCCGAACATCGCGGCCGCCGGCTTCGGCGCCGGCGCGCCGTCGAAGCTCGCGAAGCGTCCGGTGACCTCGGCGACTACCTGCGCGTGATCGACTGCGCCGGCGGCGGCCACCACCATGTCGGGACCGCGATAATGGGTCGAGAGATAGCCGCGCAGCATGTCGCGGTCGAAGCGCTTCAGCGTCTTCGCGGTGCCGAGCAGCGAACGGCCCATCGGCTGGTCGGGATAGCAGAGCTCGTTGAGATGCTCGAACACGACGTCGTCGGGCGTGTCCTGCGCGGCGCCGATCTCCTGTGCGATCACGCTCTTTTCCCGTTCGAGCTCGTCGGGCACGAACGACGGATTGGCCAGGATGTCGGAGAGAACGTCGAGCGCCAGCGGC
>NZ_JAFAVV010000914.1 GCF_019242285.1 Bradyrhizobium sp. | reverse complement strand
AGGAAGATAAATTGGGCTCTGCCCCCCTAAGATGCACCAGCGGAACCCGTCGATCACCCCGACCATCGGATTAAGTGAATATAGCAGACGCCATTTCTGCGGCACAACGCCCGAGGAGAAGCCGACAGGCGAGATGTAGAGGCCGAGCTGCACGAGGAAAGGAATAACGTAGCGGAAGTCCCGGTACTTCACATTGAGAGCGGTGATCCAAAGTGCCGGCCCGATGCTTGCGAGAAAGGCAAAAAGGACGAAGATTGGTAGAAGCAGAATTCGCCAATCCGGCACGAACCGGTACCAAGCCATCAGCATTACCATGATGCCAAAGCTGATGAGAAAATCGACGAAGGCGACAACGACGGTTGCGGTCGGCACGATAAGCCGCGGGAAATACACCTTGCTGATCAGGTTGGCATTGTTGATCAGGCTGTTCGAGGCTTCACTCAATCCGGCAGAGAAAAAACTCCACGGAAGGAGGCCGGCGAAAACCATTAGCGCATATGGCGCTGCCCCCTCAGATGGCAATTTCGCGATCCGGCCGAAGATGATGGTAAAAACCAGCATAGTAAGAAAAGGTCGGATCAGCGCCCAAGCTAGGCCAATCACCGTCTGCTTATAGCGCACCGCGAGGTCGCGCCAGGCGAGCACCCGAAACAATTCGCGGTAGCGCCAGAGATCCCGCCAATAGTTACGTTCGTGACGGCCTGGTTCTATGATAATCAGCTCGTCCATCTATTTCTCGAAGCTCGAATGATTCTCCCTGACCAATTAGGTTCAGCGTTACCGTTTGGGAGCTGCTTTTTAGTTCGGGGGCCAGTCTCAGCTAATGGGGCTTTTCTCCAGGGGGAATCGACAAGACGTCGCCCTCTCCAGATTTCGGAGATGCCATAAAGCCGATTCTGGGCACCGCAATCGCGGCGCTGAGCTAGGTCAATCCGTGTACCCATATCGGGCGAAATGTCGATTGTAATAATAGCTTTCACGCGAGCTTTCGTAACGTGCAAAGACTTTCATATTGACCTTGTTGAGAACAACCCCGAGCAGGTTCTCGTAGACCCCTGGCGCTCCGCTCAAGACGTGCTCGGCGATCTCGATGTTCGTTCGGCCCCATTCAACCACGAACACGAAGGAATCGACGAGATGCGTCATCGCACGCACGTCTACCACGGGCGCCAAGGGCGATAGATCGACGATAATGTAGTCATAGGCGGCGCGCAGCTTTTCAAACAGCTTCTGCGTCTGATCAGAACTCAGAATGTTGCTGCTGTCGGCAAGCCGGCCGCGCACCACGGTCGGCACGAAGGCAAGGTTTGTCGCGGGGTCTTTCCACAGGACCTCGGAGAGCGGGAGCTTGCCCCAGATCACTTCAAGGAAGCCTTTGGTTGCCCGAGGGGCAAGTTTGCGGGTCAGCGAGGGATTGCGGAGGTCGCAATCGACAAGCACCGCTTTACCGCCGCCGAGTGCCACATGCTGCGCCAGGGCCATGGCTATGGTCGACTTCCCTTCGTTTGGCAGCGACGACGTGATCGCGACAACGTTGTTTAGCTTTGTGCCCCGGTTCAGATCTGCGGCCACCTTGATGCTTCGGATCGATTCGGCGAAGCGCGAGAAGGGGGAATCTGCCATGATCCAGAACAGATCCTGCTTGCGCGCGATGACACGGGGGACGGCCGCGGTCTCAGCTCGCTTCGGCCGCTCGCGCGAGACCGATTTGATCTCGCCCTTGATGAGAGGCAGCAGGGCGATGCACTCCGCATGCAGCCGCTCATGGATTTGAGCAGTAGTGCGGAACACGCGGTCGGCGATCTCCCGCAGCAACCCTATTCCAAGCCCGAAGGTCAGCCCGACCAATGCGGCGAGGATGAGAATCTGTGTAGATTTGGGACCGCTTTTTCCAAGTGGAGGCGTGGCCTGTGTAATCAGACGGGCTTCGGTGATCGGGAATGATTGCTGCTGGACCGACTCCATGTATTTCTGGAGAAAATTATCGTAGAGCGACCGATACGACTGAGAGCTACTGTCCAGATTGTGCAAGGTGACTTGCGCCTCGTTCATCGTCTGCGATTTAGCGACGATGTCATCCAGGGATTTTTGCACCGAGTCCTGTCGCGCCTTGGCAATCTCGAATTCGCTCTTATAGGTCTCCGCGATGCGACGCAGCTCGTCCAAAATCGATAGGCGAATCTCGTGTCGCTGATTGCGCAAGTTGACCACCGCCAGATGATTCCGGCCATAGCGCGCGGTCCAATCCGCTTCTTTCGCGCCGAGTTCCAGGTATTGCTGACGCAGCCTGGTGATCACTTCGTTGTGCAATGTATCCGTCACCGTGGCTGCCGCACTACTCGCAGGATCGGGATCATCGCTCGCCAGGATTTGTTGGACCCGCTGTAGCCGCGCTTGTGCCTCGGCGGTTTGGGCGCGCGCCTGAACCAGCGCGGTATTGAGCTCTCCTATCTGCTGCTCGTTGAGCAGGCGTCCGTTGTTGTCAACGTTAACAATGTTGTGTTTGGTCTTGAAATCGACGACGGCCCGATCCGCGGTCTGGGATTGCTCGCGCAGTTCTTTCAAGCGGTCCTGCAGCCAGCCCGCGGCCCGGCGGGTGGTCTCGTATTTGGCCTCCAGCACGTCGTCGAAATAGGCATCAGCCACCGCATTGGCGACCTGTGCGGCGCGATCGGGATTGAGCGACTGGTAATCGATTGAGATCGCATAAGTAAAGCCGATACGCTTGACCGCCAAATGGCCCAGGACAGTGCCCATCGCGGTTCTCGAATGCCAAGAGTCGTCCGAGACAGCAGAGGCAGTGACCCCGTCTGACCCTCTGAATGGATTCAGATTCTTCAGGAAGCCCAATATGCCCCCAATAACTCCACTAGAGGGATAAATGAATTCCGGGTCCTGATCGAGATGCAAACGCTTGACGACCGAAAGCGCGATGTTTTCCGAATTCAAGATCTCAATTTGGGTGTCGACCGTGGGAGAGTCGATCGGAAGGTCGCCGAGGGGCTGCTGTTGCTGGAAGAACTGGGTCTTGTGACTGTCCATTATCAGCACGGCGTGACCAGCAAAGGTCGGCGGTGTCAGCTTGATATAAACGACCGCCAGAATGACAAAGCATCCGAGCGCAAACGCGATGATAGATAATCGCCGTCGCAGGAAACCAAGGATCGACGCGTACAGCTGCGCAAGCGATTCCGCTTCAGAGGTCGAAGCGGGCGCATCCGGCCGCGGCTGAGGCTTATGGATTTGGAGCATCTTGGTCCTTGCTGACAAAGCCATAAAACATCCGATCGTGGCCACACCACGACGGCGACCTTTCAGGACGGATCCTCTGTACGCTCCTGCTCTAACGTAACATAGCAAATTACGCGTCGCAACGTAAGACCGAGGCTCAATGCCCCGCGACCTCGGACTCATTAACCCCTGGAGCGTTAATAAATCGGGCGAGATTCGAATGAAAATCTAGCGGTTATTTGAGGCGTGTATGCGATATCGTTCGCACCAACTGCACCTGTTCCGCAGTGGCACTCGACGTGTCGGCCGCATTGATTGCGACCTGCAACAGGTTGAAGAATTTTGTGATCTCGACGGAAGGTGCGTTGGCGGCAAAGATGATATCCTTGTTTCGCATCTGCATCTTAGTTGCCAGGAAATAACCGGCCGGATCACGCAGGCTCACATTGTAGACGACCGGAACCATCGGGCCCGGAAAGTTGCTAACATCCACTCCTAGCCTTTCAGCAAGTTCGCGGGGCTCGCGCCGGTAAAGATAGACGGACGCCGGATCGGCCTGAATGTCGAGCAGGCCGCCAGCTTTCGCAACCGCCTCAGCCAGCGTGATGCGCCACATATCGAATGGGAATTGGCCTTGTTGGCCAGAAGCGCCGAAGGCGAGGAAGGTTTGCGGTTCACGATAAACGTATACTGTGTCGCCTGGCCAAACCCAGATGTTGTTCTCGGGTTCGTAGACCAGGGCTCCGAAGGGAACGGACGCCCGTTTGCCTTTTCGCTCGAGCACGACCCAGGACTCGTAGCCCTGATCTTTAATGCCGCCACCGCGGGTGATGGCATCAAGGAGATGCTCGCCTGCCGGTTGCGCAGGGAACCGAGCTGGTAAATTGACTTCTCCCAGGACACTGATCAGCGAAGTATTTTGGGTCGCGAGCGCCACCACGGCTTGCGGGTCGATGGCCCGGTTCTTGATAACGTCGACGATTGCCCGTTGAACCTCGGCGGGTGTGCGG
>NZ_JAFAVV010000746.1 GCF_019242285.1 Bradyrhizobium sp. | reverse complement strand
TACGGGCTGTCGGCGCGCTTTGCCATGATGCCTTCGAGGCGCTTGCGCTCGGCCTCGGCAAAGAACTCCTTGCCGCTGCCTTTGCGGTGACTGCTGAAGGCAATGAGCTTATGACGCGGTAGTATGGCCTTCAGGCGCTTCTTGCGTTCGAGCAGCGGCAGCGTGCGAAGGTCTTCGCCGTCCGCAAACATAAGGTCGAAGGCGCAATAGAGAAGCTTAGCTTCGTGACGAAGCGCGTTTTGAAGAAGTTGAAAATGGGAGACGCCGTCCTTTCCGATAGCGACGAGCTCGCCGTCGATCACGGCATCGCCCTTGACGTCCTCAAGGGCCTCGGCGACCTCGATGTAGCTGCGGCTGATGACCTTTCCGTTCCGGCTGTACAGCGCGACCTTGCCGCGGCGGATTTCGGCGACCATCCGGAAACCGTCGAACTTGTCCTCGAAGATCCAGCCGGGATCGTCGAACGGCGCGTCCGTGAGGGTTGCAAGCATGGGCTGAAGTCGCTTGGGCAGCGTCGACGTTCGGCTCATTCGGAGGCTGACCGCGTCTGGAAAGAAGCTTCGTCGCTTCGGGCGGCGCGCTGTTGCCGAGAATTCGCCGGACGGACTTCCCGATTGCGACGTGGTCCAAGTAAGCGTCCGAAGAGCCGCAGGGCTCGCGTCCGCGCCGAAACGAAACCTTTCCAGAGTTTCGCGAACCATGGGATCGTGAGGAGTTTCGGCTTCACAATCGCGAAAAGGCGCTCGACGACAAGGAGGCTGAATGCGTAGCAGATGACGATCATGACCGTGCCGGTGATCCAATGGCCTTTGCCAGCCACTGCCACCGCGGCGAGCTTCAGCGGCTCCACCGTCGCCGTTGGCAGCGCCAGCAGAAACAGGGATGGATAGGGTCCGAGTCCTTCGATCGACCGTCTCAACCTCATTTGGGCAGGGCTCCTCCTGCGTAGAACGACGGGTGACCTCCCTTGTTCCGGTCATGGAACATCTCCGGCCTGACCCGGTTTTTTATGGGCGCGCGGCAAGTAGGGAGAGGACACGAAATGCAGGCACCTATCGATCTCGACAGAACAAGTAAGCCCGGAGCCTTGAGCTTGCAGGAGGAGGTAGCTGCTTGGCGCAGCAAGCGCGCTCGACGCCCGAGGGCGACGATCGGCAGCGTGCGCGTGGTGCGGATCCCCAAGCGCGCCTCCACGCCGCCGGGTCGGTCGACAGGCCATACGCTCCGGGCGACGGCGCCTTAGCGACAAGGCCGGGAGGGATTCCACTTCGCATGAGCGGCACAGCGAAAGCCTCATCGAAGAAAGTGCATGCCGCGACCGCCGGCACGCCGGCTGACCGCCCGGCCGAGCAAAAGCCGCTCCCTCTGGGTTCGGGAGCGCGCATGAATGCCAGAGTGGTCTTGGCGCTCGTGCTCGTCGCACTCGGTCTGTGGACGGCAGCAAGCTTCCTGCCGGCACTCATCTGGGCGACGATCCTGGCGGTCGCGTTGTGGCCGCTTTATCTGGTTTTCGCCAAGCGCTTCTTGGGCGGCCCATCGGGAGCTGCGGCTTTCGTCTTCACGGTCCTTGTCGCGCTCATCCTCATGACCCCGATTTCACTCGCCGTCTACGAAGTCGCCCAGCAAAGCGACCTATTGGCGGATTGGCTGAAGAGAGCTGGGGATGGAGGGATCGCGGTGCCGGGCTGGGTCGCCCGACTGCCGATCGCCGCCGAAAGCATGGAGCAATGGTGGCGTGCAAATCTTTCGGATCCCAAGGCGGCCACGGCGTGGCTCAAGACCATCAATGCCGATAACATATCGAACCTCTTCCGCACTTTCGGAGGCCAGCTTCTCCACCGGCTGTTCCTGCTGTTCTTCTCGCTCTTGACGCTGTTCGTTCTGCTTCGTAGCGGCCACTCGGCGGCGAGGCGTTTTCTCGAAACCTGCGACCGACTTTTCGGAGATGCGGGAGAGGGCCTGGTCGAAAAGCTGATCGAAGCGACCCGCGCGACGGTGAATGGAACGGTGCTGGTTGCCCTCGGCGAAGGAGCCGTCATCGGGATCGGTTATTTCGTCGCCGGCGTGCCGAACGCGCTGACATTTCTGATCTTCACGACGGCATTCGCGATGCTTCCGTTCGGTGCCTGGCTGGCCTTCACGGTCGCCGCGATCGTGACGATATCGAACGGAGGCAGCGGCGTCGCGGGGATGTGTGTTTTCGTATGGGGCACGATCGTAATGCTCGCCGGCGATCATTTCGTCTGGCCGACCCTGGTAAGCGGCTCTGCTAGGCTGCCCTTTCTCCTGGCATTCGTTGGCATCTTCGGTGGGCTGGCTGCGTTCGGCCTCATGGGCCTCTTCGTCGGGCCGGTCATCATGGCGGCGCTGCTGGCGATCTGGCGCGAGTGGATATTCCGATCCGCGCCTCAGGCATGAGGAACGCGGGCGGGGAGGCGGACATGCAGACCACCGATTTATCGCAGCAGACCCCGGACGGTTTCGAGCAGGACCTTGCGCACAAGCTGCGCCAACAGTTCTCTGAATGGCGGATGATGCGCGCGCCGGCTCGGACACTTACGGCCGATGGCGTCCCGGTGGCACGGCGTTTCAGAGGGCGGCTCCGCCTGGATCAGCCTTGCCGCATGATAGGGAGACCATCGCGATCCGTTTCGTTGGAACCGGGATCGTAGAGCCAGGTTCGTCCTCCAGTCCTGCCCGTAAGATGGAGGTTGAATTGCCACGCGCCGCGATTTTCGATCTGGACGGAACGATATTGGACTCCGTGGATCTGCACGCGATCGCGTGGCACGAAGCTATGGTGATGTTCGGCCACAACGTCAGCTTCGAACAAGCCAGAAGCCAAACAGGAAAGGGCGGCGATAAGCTCATTCCCGTCTTCCTGTCCGAGGAGGCCCAGCGGGACCATGGTCAGGAGCTGGATGCGTGGCGGAACGAACATTTCAAAGCGAGGTATTTGCCCTTGATCCGACCGTTCTCCGGGGTCTTGCGCCTTCTCATCCCCCTCTCCGACCTTCGTGCATCGATGTCTCGGTTACCTGCCTGACCGCCTTGACGATCTCGTCAGGGTGGAAGGGCTTCTGCAGGAACACGCCGCCGGCCACGGGCCGAGGCGCCACTGGTGAAAAGCCGGTCGCATAGATGACAGGGAGGTCTGGATGATGCTCTCGGCAGCGTTCGGCGATCTGCCAACCGTCGACCGTTCCGGGTAGCCTGACATCCGTGACGAGCACGTCGGCGAACCGCCGGCGGCACCACTCGAGCGCTTCGTCGCCGTCGGCAGCCTGGATGACATCGAAGCCTTCCTCCCGAAGCGCTTCGACGACAATTTCGCGGATGAGAGCGTCATCCTCCACCACAAGAACACGCACTGAAATTCCTCAAGGTGCTGATCTCCAACCAAATTCTTGAACTGCCATAATTGAGGTCCGTTCCGTCGTAACCTAAGATAATCTGCAGACGGATGGCGCGGCTGGATCGGTTGGTTCGTGGCGCGCAGGCCGGGAAAGAGCCATGGAGCGGAAGACGCTGATGGAGCGACTAGGAACGAAGCCGCCCAGGTCTCGTTCTCGATGGGCTGCAACATTTCTGGGTCATCGTGCAGACCATCTTGAAGTACGGCACATGGCTTTTCGGCGACGTCGGACGTGATGGTGGCGATGACGAGGCCCGTATCGCCGGATAGAGCGTCAAGAGAGCATCTCGCTGATTTTCGCCGCGAGTTCCTCGACCTGAAATGGCTTGCTGATCATCGCCATGTTAGTCCCGAGAAAACCCGCCCGAATCGCGGCGTTCTCGGCGTAGCCCGTAACGAAGAGGATTGGCACGGTCGGGTGATACTCGCGTGCGACCTCCGCAAGCTGCCGCCCGTTCATCCCTGGCAAACCGACGTCGGAGATCATCATGTCGATCGCCTGGCTGCTTTCGAGCACCTTGATCGCGGCGTTGGCGTCCGATGCTTCGATCGCCCGATATCCCAATTCCGACAGGACCTCTCCGATCAGGAGCCGGACCGAAGGGTCGTCTTCGACGAGCAGGACGGCCTGGCCCGCGCCTTGCGGCGAGAACTGAACATGATCGGCAGGCTGGATTGCCCCTTCTTCCGCTGCCGGCAGGTAGATCTTCACGGATGTGCCTTGGCCGAGTGCGGAATGGAGCCGTACCTGGCCGTTCGACTGCCTTGCGAAACCGTACACCATGGAAAGGCCGAGACCGGTGCCCTGGCCGAGGGGCTTTGTGGTGAAGAACGGATCGAAGGCCTTCTCGATGATCTCAGGCGTCATTCCAACGCCCGTGTCCGAGACGGCAATGACTACATACGGTCCCGATGCAATTCCGGGATGAGCTTCGCAATAGGCCTCGTCGAGATCGACAGCCGAGGTTTCGACAGTAAGCTTGCCGCCTTGCGGCATTGCATCCCGGGCGTTGATGACAAGGTTGAGGATGGCGCTTTCGAGTTGATTGGCGTCGACCATGGCGGGAGGTATGCCGTCCTTGGTCTCGATGGCGACCGAAACATTTTCGTTGACGGCCCGATGAAGCAGGTCCGACAGCGAGCGAACCAGAGCATTGATGTCGGTCGGCTTGCTGTCGAGCAATTGGCGGCGCGAGAAGGCAAGGAGCCTCGAAGTCAGGCCGGCCGCCCGCTGCGCTGACGTCGATGCCACATCCATGAATCGATCGAGGTCGTCATATCGGTTCGAGGCAATCCGGCGCTTCATCAGGTCGATCGCGCCGATAATGCCGGTCAGCATATTGTTGAAATCGTGCGCAATGCCGCCGGTGAGTTGGCCGACGGCCTCCATCTTCTGTGCCTGACGCAGTGCGGCCTCGGCCTTGGAGCGTTCAGCAGTCTCTTTGCGCAAATCGGACAAGGCGTTTTGGAGTTCTTTCGTCCTCGCGGCGACCTGAGATTCCAGCATTTCAGCGGCATGGGCGAGCTTTTCCTGCGCGCGCTTCTGTTCGTCGATGTCGACCACGACGCTGATCGCGCCTGCTACCGATCCATCGTCGTTCAGAAGCGGCACGCTACTGACGCGAGTCCATACCGGCCCGCTGTCCAGGCCGGTGAATCGAAATTCGATGCCGCCGACGTGCTCTCCCTTCAACGCCCGTGCGCTCGGAAATTTGTCGCGCGGCAGCGGCGCACCATCCTCGTCCCGAGCCTGCCAGTGGCGCTCGGCATCGGCATCGAACGCGGCGCTTTTCCCCGACTTTGAAAACCGCATGAAGGCGGGGTTCGTGACCACGCTTGCGCCCTGCGCGTCGAGGAAGGCGACGCCGATCGGCAAGTTCTCGAGAAGCGTCTTCAATCGCATCCGCTGCGTGTCCAGTTCAGCGTGCTGATCGCGCATCACGAACTGCCGTTGACGGGCCCGCATGGCTGAGACGATCGTGCTCAGCAACGATTCTGTGCTGAGCGGCCGCTCGATCAGGACCACATTGGTTGCGTTCGAAGGCAACTGCTGCCGTATGGCTTCGGCGGGTCTATCCTTCCCAGCTCGCCGACCGGTGAGCAGGATAAAGGGGATGTCCGACCAGAGAGGTTGCGCCGTCAGGGCGGACTCCAGCGGCGACAAGTCGCTTGCAAGCGCTTCTTCGGTTACGAGGATCACGCCAGCATGGGCATCCAACTGTGCGGCTACTTCGCCGAAGGTGTCGCAGATCCTTGCGTCGTAGCCATTCGACGTCAGCAGTCCCGAAACGCTTTCGGCATCGCGGCCGTACGGCGCGATGATCAGAACGCGATGACCTTCGGCAGCGGACCTATGCACCTGAGCCGCGATCTTCCATCAACGGTTTTTCCACACCGGTGTATTCCGGCGTACCTGTTAGGACGCCCTTGAAGTCCGACAACGGCTCGCCGACCCTCACGCCCCGATCGTCGATCCGCATCTCGCGAATGGAATCCTCATGTTTGCCCGATCGGTTCTTGACGACGGAAATAGCCTTCCTGATCCTGCCCGCGGCCTCGAAGAAGCGCAGCAGGATGACTGTGTCGGCTAAATAGGATACATCGAGGCCAACGGGCTGCATGCTTCCGAAAAACCCCGTTTGCGGATTGATAAGAAGCGTCAGTACGCCGGATCGACTCAGATATGACAGCAGTTCGTGAAGCTGGAGGATTAGCTGTTGCTCCTGCGGCATCGCGGCCAGGTATCCGCTGAGGCTGTCGATCAGGATCATCCGCACCGAGCGCCGCTTGACTTCGTCGAGCACTCCCGCCGCGAACTCACCGGGCGAAATTTCGGCCGGATCGATCTGCCGGATGACAAGGCGCCCCTCCTTGACACAACGGCGTAGGTTCAAGCCCAACGCCTCTGCCCGGCCGATCAGCGTGCTGACCCGTTCATCGAACTGATAGACGGTCACTGGCTCGCCGCGGTCACAGGCGGCCGCCAGGTACTGCAGAGCCAGCGTGGTCTTTCCCACCCCTGACGGGCCCGTGATCAGCACGCTGGTGCCGCGAGCGGGCCCGCCGTTCAGAAGAGCGTCGAGCTCATCGATTCCGCTGGGCACCAGATCGTCGGAAGATTCGCTGTGATGGTCAGAGGCGATCAGGCGGGGGAAGATTGCCAGGCCACCGCGGCAGATGACGAAGTCATGATATCCCGCAATGAAATCCACGCCTCGAAGCTTCTGGATCTGAAGCCGGCGTCGCGCCGCGCCGAAATCCAGCGTCAGCCGCGACAGAGTGACGACGCCATGGCAAAGGCTGTGCAGGTGATTGTCCGCTCCGCCGCTGGAGCCGGTGAGGTCGTCCACGAGGAGCACCGTGGTGCGGAGACCCGAAAAGAACTGCTTCAAGACGAGAAGCTGACGCCGGTATCGCAACGGATCCTGCGCGAGGAGCCGCATCTCCGAAAGACTGTCGAAGACGACACGGCTGGGCTTGATCTGCTCGACTTGAGCCTTGATCAGCTTGATCGTTTCTCCGAGCTCCATCTCCCAGCTATGAAGGATCGACTGGTCCCGGCCAGGACCGAGCACGTCGTCAGCGGAGCTCAGTTCGAAAATGTCGATGCCGTCGAGATTCCAACCGTGCGACGCAGCGACGACCTCCAGTTCCTCCTTTGTCTCGGAAAGGGTGATATAAAGGCAGCGTTCTCTCTTGGATCGTCCTTCCAACAAGAACTCGAGGGCGAGGGTCGTCTTGCCGGAGCCTGGCGATCCTTCGAGGAGATATAGGCGGTTAGCGGGTAAACCCCCGCGCAGCACGGCGTCCAGGCCTTCGTTGCCGGTCGATATACGTTTGTTTGGTAAGTTCATGGTGACTCGGTTGAAATCCGTTTTCCAATCTCTTTCGCTGCAAGCCGAAGTCTCCAGGATAGAACTCGGAAGTTCCCTTCGGGTTTCCTCCCGCTGGGGAAGGGCTCAAAAAGTGAACATTGCGGGGGCGCATGTGCGCTTGGAGACGAGAACGACGACAGGTACCGTTGAATGGTTCAATGGTCAGAAGGGCTTTGGATTTATCCAACCGAACGATGGCGGCAATATTGTCTTTGTGCACATCAGCGCAGTCGAGCGTGCAGGTCTTTCCGGGCTCGCCGAGGGAAAGAAAGTAGCATTCGAGGTCAAGACCGATCGGATGCGTGGCAAAGTCGGCGCGGACAACCTTTCGCTGGTGTAAGCCGGCTTTCGCCTTTCCACGGATGTGCTCGAAGGCGTGGCGCCCGCTCAACTCCGGTTGAGCCGGCTTTGTTATGCGAACGAGGTATGCCGCTTTACTTCGACACTTGGCCGCCATGGATGCAACGTGGACAATACTGCATTTGAGTAGCTCGAGCTGATCGCGACGTTGTGCCGGCCGGACTGAGTATGAAGTTGATGCGCGGGATCGCTAAATTGGTTTAGTTCTTTCGGGAAGCGAATGCTCAAGGAAGAACCGCAGCATCTCTCTCGTTGCGTCCGGTCCGTCCGGATCGGTGTAGGAGCCGGCTGGGCTGCCTCCCGACCATGCATGTCCGGCTCCGTGGATTTCCCAGTGCTCGAGGATACCACGTCCCCCGGCATCGCTATGGACGGTGCGGGTGTAGGCATGCCCTCCGGGGACCCGACCTCGATGGACCTTCGCATTCGTTCGCATCCCGCCGATGGACTGCCGGACAATTCGATCGCCGTTGTTCGAATGCACCGTCGTGTCGCGATCGCCGTGAAAGACGATCGTCGGAACGGGCGGCCCTTCGCTCGGCATTGCCTTGGACCCGCCGCCTTGCTTCATGGCAATGAGCGCGGAGGGAAGATCGGTGGCGACGCCGCAGGCCAATCCGGAATGGATGCCAATCGCTGCGTAGAGGTCGCCATAAGTCGATCCCATGACGGCGGCGGCCGCGGCCCCGGCCGACAGTCCGGCAACGTAGACGCGTTGCGGATCGACCGAATGGTCGCGCATGATCTGGCTGGTGATGCCAGCGATGAGCGAGGGTTCGCCTCCGCCGCGTTGCTGGTCGGACGGGCGAAACCAATTCCAGCATTTCGCCTGGTTCGCTTCAGTCCGCTGCGCAGGGTAAGCCACAAAGCAGGTCTGTTCCTCTGCGATGAAGTTCATCCGCGTGCCGGCGGCAAAATCCTCCGGCGACTGCGTGCAGCCGTGGAGCATGATCACCAGCGGAATGGCCTGTCCATGGTAGCCGCTCGGGATAAAGAGCCGGTAGGCCCGGCTTCCCGCGACATTTTGGTAGGTGCCTTCGACGAAGCGGGCGCCGTGTGGCACGATGTCCGCCATGGAGGGCGGGGCGCGCCTTAGCGATCTGCCCGGGACGAATCCAGGAAAATTCTTCGGGAGATTCGCTGGCGTGCGGCGGGGGCGCGGTCGAACTCGCGTTTCGGCCGTGCTTGCCTTGGCGTCGATGATCGGCGGCTCTCTTCCTGTAGCGGGGACAGGGCTGCCAGCCGTCGGTGCGGCGTCCAGCGCGTTCTCACCGCGAAGCATACGCTGGAGCAAGGCGGTGGCCTCGGTGAGCCGGCCCGAGCGCGTCAGGCGTGTGGCTTCGCGAACAATGTCTTGGTTCAGCATGGGCTCACCTCATCCTATCGGCGAGAGCGGACTTGACCGCCGGGCTTGCATGTAAAGCTCCCAGCACGGAGACGGAGGCAATCGTCGCGCGGGCAAGCTCGGGCGTGACGTCGTGAGCAATGGTGGCGAGGCCGAGAACGCTGATATGCAGCATCTCGCCCGCCCGCCGAGCCGTCTCGAGATCCTCACGGCTGTAGTTTCGCAGCCCGAGGTCCAGGCTCTTCCGAGCCGTGGACTGCTTGACCACGTCGGCATGACGTTCGAGCTGGTTGCGGATTGCGGTCCGAATGAAGTCGGTGCGGTTCGAGTAGAACCCTTCCTGCACCATCAAGTCGACCTGACCGAGATCGACAAAACCAAGATTGATCGTGATCTTTTCGGAATCCGAGGGTTTGGGTCGGATTTCGTGAACGTTGCCGGACATAAAACGACCATCCATCTAACATCTATGTGGATGGTATATGGATGGTAAACTACGATTTCAAGGGCACCGTTGGCCCCATATTCGGATGAGGTTGCCCAGGGGCTGATGCGGGAACCGAGCATGCTGGTCCGTGATGAGCGCAACTTACGCTCCCAGAATGAACTCACGCGCAATGTCAGGTGGGCGGCGGCTACTTGCGGCCGATGGCTGACCGAGGCTGTAAATGAGCATCCGAGCTATGAGCCAATCATGATCGCGGCCTGCTAACTCCTTCGTTCCAAATTGAACGAGAAACTGACGCGCATGAACAGGCCAGCTTCGGTCCGGACTTCTATGCTTATCTGATCAAGATCGCCGTCAGATCTGCGGAGACCATCCAGGGCCGCGTCAGTCAAGGAGATAGGGCAGCCTCTTCTTGGACCGCCGCAAGGTCCCGGAGCTCAAGACCTCTTCATCGATGGCCAGGCCCTCGCAAGCCCGGCGAGTTAGCCCACTCGTCAAGATGCGCCGCTATGTCGGCCCGACTTGCTCTCTTGAGCATCGCTTCGCGCTCAGTGCCTGGCGGCAGTTGGGTCGCCTGCTTGCGGATCTTTTCCGCCCAATCAGCCAGGCGATCTTTGAGGATATCGTTTGCTTATGACGCCGCCGCTTCAACATGGCGCGCTGCTCCCTTGTTAGGTGCAGGCGGAAGCGCGGTCTGTCTCTCGGCCGCCGGCACCTACGAGAACGTGACGCTGTCAGCCTGCGCCGTTCAAGAGGTAGCCGAGGCGCGAGCCTTCAAAGCCGTGTTTTCGCCACCAAGTCCCAACTTGATTCCGATTCAGATCATGAATTCACGAAATCAGCCTCCGAACTGCGCAAGTTGGACTAGAACGCCGTCCAGAGATAGACCAACAAGGTGTTGTTGTCGCGGGCGTTCGTTCCCATGCCGTCGAAATTGTACTTCGCGCCGTTGAATTTGTCGTACGCGATATATTGCACGCCAACTCGTGCATTGAACCAGGGCCAAAGCTTCGGCGCATTGTTCTTGCCGAAGAACTGATAGGCGATTTCCCCGATAAAGCCGTCGCTGTTCGGGCTGAACGTACGATTGCCTCCATAAAGGACGGTGTCGGAGCTACCCCACGTGTTGAAATAGCCCCCGGTCAGGATGACCTTCCCATCGGTGCCATAGGTCAGGGCAGCGTTTGCACGGAAGGTATTCAAGGTGTTGTCGAGGTTGGCGGCGAGTCCGTTCGCAACGCTCGCGGCGAGATACTGCTTTTCGTGGATATAGGTTCCGCGAACGGTGATCCAGTAGCCGTCGCCCTGATACTGGTATTGCGAATCGAAGGCGATGTCGGTGAAGCGGTTGGTGCCCGCCCCCGGATTCGCGAGCGGCAGACTGGTTTCAGCCGACAGCCCGAAGGTGCCGACCTCCAGCGAATTCTTGCCCCATCGCAATTCGTAGGCGGCCCTGAAATAGGGCGCGACGCCGTTGATCGGCAGGGTATTGATGGGATTGACACCGAGCGAATTGAGGGAGCCCGGCGACAGCGTCTGGTAGCCGGTCGCCTCGAGGTACAGCTGGTCGTTGAGGAACGCGTAGCCTCCCATGCCGAGCACTTGTGCGGCGAAGCCTTGGTCAATCAGCGTCTTGGCACCCGGCGTATTGGCGAGGTTTGACTGCACGAACGGATAGCCCCACGCCGGAGTCGAATTCCAGGGATCCTGAACCGTCGGATTGTTGTTGACGGTGAGGCCGAAAACCGCCGGCATCCCCGCGATGTTGGTCGTGTTGGCGTAGCGTATGTCAAGATTATCCCAGGTGAACAAATGTGGCACGGGCGGCCCAAACCCCTGTGCATTGTAGGTGAATTGGGCATAGGCGCCGATATGCTCGGTGATCGCCCCACCGTAGAAAACGCTTGCCGTCTGAAACTCGACGTTATCGTTTGGCTTGAGATAGGGAGCGGAGCCAGCGATGTTCTGGTCGG
>NZ_JAFAVV010000552.1 GCF_019242285.1 Bradyrhizobium sp. | reverse complement strand
CAACGACGAGGTCCGGGCGCTGAACGAGGCGGCGCGCGAGCGAATGCGGGCTGCCGGCGATCTGGGGATGACGTCCGCTTGACCGTCGAACGCGGCGGCAGAAATTTTGCCGGCGGGGATCGCATCATGTTCCTGCAGAACGAGCGCGGCCTTGGCGTGAAGAATGGCACGCTCGGCACCATCGAACAGGTCAGCGCCCAATCCCTGACCGTGCAGACCGACGATGGCCGATCCGTGCAGTTCGACCTGAAGGATTACAATAAGATCGACCATGGCTATGCCGCGACCATCCACAAGTCACAGGGCATGACGGTGGACCGCACCCATGTGCTGGCAACGCCTGGACTGGATGCCCACAGCAGCTATGTCGCCTTGTCGCGGCACCGCGACGGCTTGGAGCTGCACTATGGCCGCGACGACTTTGCCAATCAGGACCGGCTCGTCCGTACCCTGTCGCGCGACCGGGCCAAGGACATGGCCTCGGACTATGAGCGTGCCGATCCGGCACAGAGCTATGCCGAGCGGCGTGGGATCACCTTCCGCGAGCGCGTGGCAGAGATCGTGCGCAAGGTCGTGCCCGAGAAGGTACGCAACATGTTCGACGGGCTGCGCTCTCCTTCAGATGGGCCCGGCCCGGATCATAGACGGAGCCCGGAGCAGGAAACGCCGGAAAGAGAAAGAAGCGGTGCGGAAGCCCTGCGGCGCGACACGGAAGCGCCGGAAAGGGAGGTTGCGGAAGACCCGGAAAAGGAAATGCGCCGGTTGCGCACCCAGGCGCTCGTGCGCCATGCCCGCGCCGTAGATGCGATCTTCGAGGCGCAGGAGATGGGCGGCGAGGTAACTCCCGAGCAGGTGAAAGAACTACAAAAGGCCCGCAAGGTCTTCGAGGAGGTACGGCCCTATGGTTCGCACGACGCCGAAGCCGCCTACAAGAAGAACACAGAGCTCGCCCGCGAGGCGGCTGGCGGCCGGATTAACCGCGCCGTTCGCGCGCTCCAACTCGAAACCGAAATGCGCATCCATCCGAAACGCCGCGCCGACCGCTTTGTGGAGCGCTGGCAGGAGCTCGGCCAGACCAGCCGGCACCAGTATCAGGCGGGCGACATGTCCGGCTACAGGGCAACGCGCTCGGCGATGGGCGACATGGCGAGAAGCCTCGAACGCGACCCGCAAATGGAGTCCATCCTCGCCAATCGCAAGCGGGAGCTCGGCATCGCCTTTGACTCAGGCCGCCGGCTCGGCGACGAATTGGGCTTCACCCATGGCCTCGATCTTGGCCGCGGTCGCGGCCTCGGAATTTGATCTATCCTTTTTGCCGCTGGCTCGACGCCATAGTACGGCGACGCGAAAACTCTATTGCGCGCTCAACAGCTTTTCCTGTCTGGATCAGCAGCAGTCAGAAACAGCCAGCGAGCGGCAGCGTGGCCATGCACGAACCAGATCGGATCATCCGATTGAAAACCGTCCTCTCCCGGACTGGGCTGTCCCGGTCCACCATCTATCGGAAGATCGCCGAGAGCACGTTCCCGGCTCAGCTCAAAATCAGCACCAACGGGACCGGCTGGCATGAATCCGACATCAACAGTTGGATTGCAGATCCAGTCGGATGGCGTCCGAAAGGCGAGTCAGACGCAGTCCGGTGAGCCTTGGACCGGCACCGCGAGTTCGAGTTTGACGAGGGCTTCGAATACGGCGCGACGCTCGCCGACCGACGCCTGAGCAGTGCCGACTCTGGAATATTGGATCGCCCGATCCCCTCGCAGCGACGGCGCTGGCTGTTTAACATTCGAATATGTAGCAAGGCTTCGCTCCGTGCGTGTATTGGCAGAGCGCGATCCGATGTTGCGCCCGAGCAATTTATTCCCGCTAGTGCGTGCAAATATTATTGAACGACGGCGTCGATACCGTTCAGCGACCATTCACCCCAAAGTAGATACGCACATCCCACGTAAATCGCACCGCCGCCTCAGTTGTGGTGGGTCGGGCCACTCAATTGGTGAGTCTCACACTCCATCCCGCAGAGGAATTCATGAAAACATCTCCGTTCATCTTTGCCGCGGTCGGCGCAATAGCGCTCGCGCTTCCCCTCGCCGGGTGCGCCACTTATGCAGCCGACGTCGAAGCACAGCTATCGGTCCCCGCGGGACCGGCGGGTGAATGCCCGCAAGGCTATTGGCTCGGCCGCGGCAGGCAGGCCTGCTGGATACGACAGGTACGGCCCGGACCGTTTGGAGGATGCCCGCAGGCCTATCACCTCGGACCACAAGGCGGCTGGTGCTGGGCGGATTATGTAGGATAAGCGTACGCGTGACACCCTACCGCGGCTCCAAGACCTCTAGCGATTTCGGCTGCGGCAAAATGATCGCAAATGATCCGAACAATTGAGCCACAGGATAGAGTGTCGTGAAACGCCGCGTTGTCTGTCGTGTGGCTGCCTTATGCATCGGGCTTTTTCCTCTCGCCGCCACAGCCCAAGACATAACGATCCAAGGAAAGACGTTTTACAAGAACGGCAAGCCGTGGACGCCAAAGGGAATTCAAGTCGAAGGCCTCAACGAGCCGCTCGGCGCCGATGAATCGGCGGCTGGGCAAGCCAACGCAAAACAAAGAAGAGCATCGTGGGGACCGGTCGAACTGGACGCGATCAAGACCGTTTTCAGGGCCGATGTTATCCGCTTTCAGGTCAGCCAGCCCGGCCTCGATCCGCAATCCCCCATCTATAGCCCGGCCTACGCGTCCGAACTGCTCGTGGCTTTCAAGCTGGCGCGCTCCCATGGCTTTGTCGTCATCGTATCGATAGACGCGCAATCGGAGAATGGGATTCCCAACCTGCCCGGCATGCCGAACGACAGCACTGTTCGGGCGTGGCGAACCCTCGCGCCGCCGCTCACGAATGATAGTGGAATTTTGCTTGAGTTATTTAATGAGCCGGCCCTATCGAGCAATGCTCAAAGCCAAAAGCAATGGGCGCAGTCGATGCAGGCCGTCATCGATGCAGTGCGCCATGAGGGCGCGACCAACATCCTGCTACTAGACGGATTGTGGTACGCGCGCTCCACGAACGGCCTGTTTCCATTGGTTCGTGACACCCTCCCTAATCGCTTGGCGCTGGCCGTGCATCCTTACCTGGCCAGAGGCATTTTTGTTACTGAAAAGCAATGGAACGACCACTTCGGCTCCAGCGCCAAAAAATATCCGATGATCGCCACCGAATGGAACGCAACACCGACCAATGGATGCGTTGGGCCCGATACGCCTTCAGTGGCGTTGTCGCTTATGCGTTATCTGGAGTCCTTGCGTATCGGGCTGATCGGATGGGCCATCGACTCCAATTTCGGCAAGATGGTCAAAGATCATATCAATTATGAGCCGACCGACTATTCCGCTTTCACGGACTGCTCAAAGAGCCCCAGCGATTCAGGCGGCGGTAAACTCTTGGCCATTTATCCGAACAACTGAACTATAAGGGGGAATGTCGTGAAAAGCCGTCTCGCCTGCCTCGTGATTGCTCTTTGCATAGAGCTTTTACCTCTGGCCGCGACGGCGCAAAACATAACCATTCAGGGCAAAGCCTTCTACAAAGACCGCAAGCCTTGGCTGCCGAAGGGCGGCAATATTGTCGCGTTCGTTCGTCCGGCATTCATTCCATCGGCACCCAAATGGATGAATGACAGTAATAACGAAGGCCGGGAATGGTGGGGAAGCGCCGAGTTCAAAGCGGTCAAGAATATTTTGCACGGGGACGTCCTGCGTTTCCAGATCAGTCAGGCGGCACTCGATTCCAGCTCTCCCATCTACGACAGCGCCTATCTGACCGAACTGAGCGGCGCCATCAGGCAGGCACGCGCCGCCGGCTTTGTCGTCATCTGTTCGATGAACTGGGGCGATAACAGTGGGTTGCAGCACATGGGGGGCATGCCGGACGGCGGCACCGTTCGCGCCTGGCAGGCGCTCGCCCCCGAATTCATCCACGACGGCGGGGTCATGTTCGAGCTGTTCAACGAGCCCCGACTCGACTGGGGCAAGCCAGACAGTCATCAACTATGGGCGCAGGATATGCAGATGCTGATCGATACAGTGCGTTCGCTCGGTTCGAGCAACATCTTGCTGCTGGATGGTCTGGGCCTTGGGCAATGGACCAACGATCTGTTTCCTCTCGTGCATGACCGCATGCCCAATCGCATGGCGATGGCCGTGCATCCCTATTTTGACGCGATGGACGATAAAGCCCGCGTTGACCCTCAAGACTTCTGGCGCAAGCATTTTACCATCAGCGCCGCGCAGGTTCCGATGATCGCAACGGAATGGAACGCCACGGCAAATGGCGGCTGCGCGGGCCCCCGGACGCCGCAGGTGTCGCTGGAACTGCTTCGGCTTCTGGCCTCTCTGCATGTGGGCGTGCTCGGCTGGGCCATAGACAGCCCCAACGCGAAACTCTTCAAGAACCACACCGATTTCCGGTTGAGCGATTTCGCATCTTTCAAGGATTGCAAGGATGGTTCGGATTCCGGCGGCGGCCAGCTTCTCGCCAATTTTCCGCACGATTGAGCCGGCGCACCCAGGAGCCTTGGTTGTATCGACTTAAGTGCAGTAGCCCGACCAGCCGTAAAATTTCCGAGGCGCTCGCACGAGCGACGGCGTGGGCTCACCGCACCAGTTTCGCACCGGAAAGGCCGAAGCAGAACGCAACAAACGCGATCGAGATCAAACGAAATCGCA
>NZ_JAFAVV010000548.1 GCF_019242285.1 Bradyrhizobium sp. | reverse complement strand
GAAGAAGTTCTTGAACTCGCCATAGAGCTGCGCGGCCAGCGTCTTGTTCGGCGCCAGGATCAGCGCCGGGCGCTGGGTGGCCTCGATCACCTTGGCCATGGTGTAGGTCTTGCCGCTCCCGGTGACGCCGAGCAGCACCTGGCTGCGATCGTTGCGCTGGATGCCCTCGACCAGTTCGGCGATCGCCTGCGGCTGGTCGCCCTTCGGGGCGTAGTCGGACTTGATCTCGAAGCGGACGCCGCCCTCGCTCTTCTCCGGACGCGGCGGCCGGTGCGGCGTCCACACCTTCATACTGCCGTCGTCTTTCCGGAATTCCGGACGGCCCTCGCGGATCAGCGCCTCCAGCGCATCCGCGGTGGCTTTGACGCCGAGCGCTTCCATCTTGCTGCGCGGCGGCCGCGCGAGCGCCTCCTCATCGTCCTCCGCAGTCGGCAGCCCGAGCTGCCGCGCCAGCTCCGGATCGAGCGTCGGTATGGTGGCCGAGGTGCCGTAATTGGCCTGGGGGGCTTCGGAGAGGCCGGAGTTCGCGGAGTTGCGCGCGCCGATCGGCTGCGGGTTCGGCCGCAGCGGCATTAGTTTCGGGGTATGGCCTTGAGCTGCTCCACCTTCATCTTCGTCGACGACGGAGTTCGCGGAGGCACCCCCACCCTGACCCTCCCCCGCAAGCGGGAGAGGGGACGCGGGCTGCTCCGCCACGGAATCATCTTGGCCGCTTATACCCGGCGCTGGCCGTCTGGAGCCCTCCCCCGCAAGCGGGGGAGGGTTGGGTGGGGGAAAGCCACGCGACGTGGCGTCCGCCGCATCCCGCTTCGCCACATCCTCGCCCTTGCCGCGCGTCGAGGCACGCGCGCGATGGGCGGCGGCCTCGCCGCCGGCGCGGCGGTCGAAGGAATTGTCCGGCGGCGGCTGCAATCCGGTGGAGGAACCGAGGCCGCTCTCGCCGCGATTGATTGCGGGATTGAGCAGCTCGGCCAGCGCCGGGCCGATCGGCTGAACGTCGGGCCGGTGCGCCTTGGATCGCGGTGATCTTGCGGGTTTCTTCGGAGCGTCGGGTTTTTTCGCCATGCCGCGAATATGGGACGAGTCCGCCCGCCAGGAAAGGGCGAAGCGAGCCGCTGTCAGCGGCTGGCAACAGTCGCCGGCGCCGCGCGGGCCGCGTCCGGAACCGACCAGCGGTGCTTGCAACGATCGATGTGTTGTCGCGCGTCGGTGATGGCGGCGTCCTCGTCGAACCAGGCGAAGCCGATCTCGACCAGCGGAAATGGGCAACCGTCGATCACCACAGGCTGCCGATCCGCGCGGCGGATCCGGGCATGCCAGAGGCCGCGGCCGGCCTCGAACGATTCGATGTCGTACCCGTCGTGGAAAATGGTCATGACCGAACCCCGCTGCGTGCGGCGGAAACCCGACCACAAAGTCCCGCGCGCGCCTGTGAAGCGGTTCACAGGGTCTGCGGCATTTTTTTGCGCGCGCATTGTCGTGCAGGGCTCCCGCGGGGGCTACTCTGGATCGCTTTGCTACACGATCGATTTAAGGACGCCGGGTTGGCGGCGCAATTTCGCCCGCAACGAGCGGCAAGCCGCCATCCATCACGGGGAGAGCATCATGACCATCAATTTCATCCCGAATGACCCCAACGCGCAGGACGACATGCCCGAGCGTCAACAGCCGGCGCGGCCCGATCGCCCGGCCGGGCGCGCCAATTTCAACTTCGAGGCGCACGCGCCCGAAGGCGAGTTCGCGTTCGACCAGCGCGACTTCCTGTTCTGGCAAAGCCGCGAGGCGGCGCTCGCGGCGGTCGAAACCTGGGAGAGCTATGCGGGCAACCTCACCAGCTGGGCCAACCGCTCGGCAAACCCGTCGCGCATCGACATCAGCCTGACCTTCGACGATGGCGAGATCGTCGGTCCGCAGCGGCTCAACGCCTTTTATGACGGCAGGGGCGTCCGCTTCTTCGATTTCGACGACGGCACCACCACCACCTTCTCGGCGGCCAGCACCGACACTGTGAGCCATGAGGTCGGCCACGCGCTGCTCGACTCGCAGCGGCCGGAACTGTTCGGCAGCAGCGTGCCCGAGGTCGGCGCGTTCCACGAGGCGTTCGGCGACATCACGGCGCTGCTGACCGCGCTCTCCGACCAGGCGACGCGGATCAAATTGCTCGCGATCACGCCGGACCTGTCCAAGCCGAATTTCGTCGAGGCGAACTCCGAATATCTCTCCGCGGCCATCCGCAAGCAGTTCGGCGACGTCAATCCGTCGCAGCCGCGCCACGCGCTCAATCAATTCAAGTGGCAGCTTCCGAGCACGCTGCCGGTCGGCGCCTTCACCGATCCGCCGGAGAGGCTGTCGCGCGAGAGCCACAATTTCAGCCGGGTCTTCAGCGGCGCGTTCTACGACACGGTGCGGGCCGTCTTCACCTCCGGTGATGCGGACGACGAGGCGGCGCTGCTGACCGCGGCGCGGACCTGCGGCAGGCTGCTGGTGGAGGCAGTGCGCCAGACGCCGGAAACGGCGCGGTATTTCCAGGCCGTCGGCCGCGCCATGGTGAAGGTCGACGATCAGCTCAATGACGGCGCGCATCGCGACGCCATCGGCAAGGCGTTCGCCGATCACGCCATCATGCTGGGCAGCGCCGCGATGACCGCGCCGACGGCGGCGCTGGCGGGCCCGGCGCCGAAAATCCTGAAGACCAAGGCCACGATCGCCCCGAGCACGCTCAGCGACCTGCGCCAGCGGATCGGCGCGAAGCCGGGCGCGAGATTCGCGGTCCGTCCGCTTTCGATGCTCGGCGACGACGTGGCGGAAGCCGTGCATCGCCGCGAGGTCCCGCTCGGCACTATCGACAGGCGGCTGCGCGGCGTGATCGCCTATGCGGCCGAGCCGGTCCTGGTCGGCCGCTCCGGAAGCCGCGCGGCGGTGCTCGGCGCGCTGCCGGAGCCGAACCGCACCGAGGACGAAGTCGGTGCCTTCGTCGAGACGCTGCTCGGCAACGGCCGGATTGCACTCGACACCCGACCGACCAGGGGCGCCAAAAAAGGCGCCAAGAAAACACTGGTCGCGGTCAAGCGGAGGTCGAACGACCTGCCGACCCATGTGATCCGCACCGTTGGCGGCAAGAAGGTGCTGACCCGGATTCGGTTCCTCTGCGGTTGCTGCCGGGGCTAGAGCTTTCACCAGGCGGTGAAGCGGCAGCGGCGCAGGATGCGCCCCCCCTCTGCGTCGGTCTCGAGCCGATGCGTCGGCAGCACCGGGGACGTGGGATCGGGCGCGCCGTCGGCGATCTGCCGATTGGCCGCGAGCGTCTGCACCGCTTGAACCGCCTCGGCGACGTCTTCCGGCCGGGGCCGGGACTGCACCGCCGTGATCCGGCCCGCCGGATCGAGGTGCGCCTCGAGGTCGACCGGCAGCTCGACATGCACGCCGCTGAGATCTCCGAGCTCGGGCGCATTCAGCTTCACCAGGTTGCGTGCGGTCCCACGAATCCGATTGGGGCCGACGCTGTCGATCGACTGAAGCTGCAGGCCGTGATCCGCCAGCGCCGGCCGCAAGGCAGCTTCGCTGTTCCTGAATCCCGAGGCGCCGATCCTCTTCGAGATCAGCAGCGCCGCCGTCGACCAGTCGCTGAAGTCGACGCCGAATTGCAGCGCGCTCATGCCGAGCTTTCGACCGGCGGCGATGTGGCCGGCATCCTCGGTGATGAACAGCGCCTCGCTCAGGGTGCCGTCGACCTTGGCGCGCGCGAGCGCGGCCTCGAACAGCGCGGCGGCGGGCTTCCTCACCCCGACCTGGGTCGACAAGGTCACGCGCTCGTCGACCGGCTCGAACAACGGGCGCAGGCCGGTCCGGTCCAGGATCTTCAGGTAATCGGCGAATGCCGCAGTGATCGCCGCCTCCGTCCGTGGTTCGGGCATCGTGAAGTCCGAGACCAGGCACACGACCAGCGGCTCTTGCTCCGCGGTCTCGAAGGTCTCGATCACGCGCAGGGCGTCCGGGACGCCCGGAAACACCTTCTCCTGCGCATCGATCAGCGTGCCGCCGAGGTCAAGCAGTAAGGCCTTGATCATCTTCGTGCCTCGCCCGAGTGGCGCGGATACCTTGCCGCGCAGCCTATCAGGCGGGGCCCCGCAACGACATCACAATCTCGATCCGGGCGTGCGGCTGGCGCGCACCGACGGCGCGGCCGCCGCCTGCATGATCCAGCGGCGGAACGCGGCGAAGTCGCGCTGGCCGGTCTGGAAGCCGCGATAGACCAGATACCAGCGCATGCCCTTGGGCACGCTGAGCTCGAACGGCGTCACCAGTCGGCCCGCGGCGAGGTCGTCGTCGATATAGGGCCGGATGCCCATGGCGATGCCGAGCCCGTCCACGGCCGCCTGCTGCGCCTGGCCGTAGAACTGGAATTCGGGGCCGCGCGCGCCGACCCGCGCGACGCCGGCGGCCTTCAGCCAGCGTGGCCAGTCGTCGGGCGAATGCGCGACGCGCAGCAGGCTGGATCCCCTGAGGTCGCCCGGACGCTTCAGGGGGCTCGCAAGCCTTGGCGTGCACACCGGCAGGAGGTCGGCGGCGAACAGCGGCTCGGCCGCGAAGCCCGGCCAGGCGCCGTCGCCGAGCTTGATGCCGCAGCTCCAGTCGTCGGCGAACGGCGCGGCCGCGCCACCGGTGGTGATGCGCACGTCGATATCGGGCTCTTCCTTCCGGAAATCCGCCAATCGCGGAATCAGCCAGCGCATTGCGAAGGTCGGCCCGACGCCGATGGTAAGGACGCGGAGCGAGGCCGGCGTCGTCACCTGCGCGGTCAGGCTCGCCAGCGCGTCGAAGATCGGCGTCAACCCGCTCTGATAGGCGCGGCCCGCCGGCGTCGGCGCCAGCCTGTTGGCCTTGCGCTCGAACAGCGCGACGCCGAGCCGCTCTTCGAGCAGATGCACCATGCGGCTGACCGCAGCCGGCGAGACGTTGAGCTCGCCTCCCGCGGCGGCGAAGCTGCCGGTGCGGGCGGCGGCCTCGAACGCCTTGATGCCGTTGAGAAACAGGAGCCTGCGCATGCGCCGGGAATGACCCTCAGGAAAGCTGATGCTGAGAATGAGATAACTCCGTTTGCGCTTCAGGCGCAAGCGGGGCACAAACAAGTAGGAGCGCTCGAGTCACCTCTCCCCGTTCTTTCACGGGGAGAGGTCGGCGCGCGACGCCGGGTGCGGGCCTCTCCACGGGCAGTGCTCGTGGAGACAGCCCCTCACCCCGACCCTCTACCTGCAAGGGCGGGGCGAGGGAGAACCACATCGAGGGAGTTGAATGACGACGTTGATGATCGCCGCGCTGGGGGCCCTGATGGTCGCGACCGCGTTCCTGTCGGGGCTGTTCGGCATGGCGGGCGGACTGGTGCTGATCGGCGTGCTGCTGGCGCTGATGCCGTTGCCGACCGCGATGGTGCTGCACGCGGTCACGCAGATGGCCTCGAACGGCTGGCGCGCAGTGCTGTGGCGCGCCCATATCCGCTGGCGCCCGGTGTTCGTCTACCTGATCGGCTGCGCGGTCGCGCTCGGGCTATGGTCGGTCACCCGCTACGTGCCGGACAAGCCGGTCGCGCTGCTGCTGCTCGGCGTCACGCCGTTCATGGCGCGGATGCTGCCGTCCAGCGTCAAGCCCGACCCCGAGAACATCTGGCAGGGCGCGCTGTACGGCTCGATCTGCATGGGGTTGATGCTGATGACCGGCGTCTCCGGGCCGTTGCTCGACACCTTCTTCCTCGGCGGCAAGTTCGAGCGGCGCGCCATCGTCGCTACCAAGGCGACCTGCCAGGTCGCAAGCCATTTCACCAAGCTGATCTATTTCGGCGGCATCATCGACCAGGCCGCGAGTCTCGATCCGGTGCTCGCCGCCGTCGCGGTCGCGGCCTCGATGCTCGGCACCACGCTGTCGCGCCGCGTGCTGGAGGCGATGAGCGATGCGCAATTCCGCCGCTGGGCCAATTACATCATCACGACGGTGGCGAGCTATTATTTGCTCTATGGCGGCTGGCTGCTGGTCGCGA
>NZ_JAFAVV010000528.1 GCF_019242285.1 Bradyrhizobium sp. | reverse complement strand
TACGGGATGCAAAGGCACCACAGGGACACGTGATGGCACAGGAAAGCGAAAGCAAGGCGAAGGCCGGCGCAATCATCGTGCCCGTGACCGCGTTCGAGCAGAACTGCACCATCATCTGGTCCGAGCCGACCAAGCAGGCGGTCGTCTTCGATCCCGGCGGGGACGTGCCGAAGATCCTGGCCGCCATCAAGCAGACCGGCGTCACCGTGGAGAAGATCTGGCTGACCCATGGCCATATCGACCATGTCGGCGGCGCCGCCGAATTGCGCGACGCGCTGAAGGTGCCGATCGAGGGCCCGCATGTCGCCGACAAGTACCTGCTCGACAATGTGGTGGCGAGCGGCGCCCGCTTCGGCCTGACCGGAGGGCGCGACTTCGCGCCTGACCGCTGGCTCGACGAGGGCGAGCAGGTCACGATCGGCGAGCTGACCTTCGACATCCTGCATTGTCCGGGCCACTCGCCGGGCAGCGTGGTGTTCTTCAATAGCGCGCTGAGGTTCGCCCATGTCGGCGACGTGCTGTTCGCCGGCTCGGTCGGCCGGACCGACTTGCCCGGCGGCAATCACGAGACGTTGATCAACTCCATCAAGCAGAAGCTCCTGCCGCTCGGCGACGACGTCGGGTTCATCTGCGGTCACGGCGCCGGCTCGACCTTCAGCCAGGAGCGCCTGACCAACCCGTTCCTCACCGGCGAGATGTAACGCCTACCTCCTGCGAAGCCCGGCCGCGGTGAGCGCGCGGGTGACGATCGCGCTCAGGTCGATGGCGCGGCGGCGCGGCTTCGCCTCGCTCTTGGGCTTCCCCTTTGCAGCAGCCTTCCGCTCGGGGCGCGCGGCGATGTTCGCAAGCGGCGCCAGCACCCTTGCGAGGTCGGGCAGCGGGATCGGCAGCGGCGAGACGCTCGGAATCAGTTTCGCGCTCGGCGAATCCGCGACCGGCATTTTGGCCTCGACCTTTTTCGGCTCCCTGATCCAGGCGGTGAGGCCGAAGAACTTCGCGATATGATAGGACGAGGAAATGCCCGCCTCGATCAGGAATGCGCCGCGATTGCCATAGTATTTGTCATTGTCGGCCATCCCGAGCGGCGTGCCATGCGCCATGTCGGCGATGGTGTAGGATTCGACCATGGTCTCGCCATCGGCGTCCCACCACACCTGCCGCGGATGACCGTCGACCACACCTTCCGCCATCGGCGCGGACGGCAATTGATGCACGTCGAGCCACTGCTTGACGATCTCGTTGGCATTGCCGGGATGCACGACGCGGTCGGCGCCGCCGTGCCACACCGAAACGCGCGGCCAGCGGCCACGATGATTGGCGGCGTCGCGCACGCGATCGCCCAGCTCGCGCGCCGAGCGCTCGCCCCCGCCGCGCATGCCGCTCAGTGCCTCGCGCAGATTGGTGGCGACGCCGAACGGCAGGCCGGCAATGACGGCGCCGGCCGCGAACACCTCCGGGTAGGTCGCGAGCATCACCGATGTCATGGCGCCGCCGGCGGACAGGCCGGTGACGAAGATACGGTGCGGATCGATCGAATAGTCGCGCACCATGCGCGCGATCATCTGGCGGATCGAGCACGCCTCGCCGCCATCGCGCGCGATGTCTTCCGGATTGAACCAGTTGAAGCAGGCGTTGGCGTTGTTGGAAGCCTGCTGCTCCGGCATCAGCAGCGCAAAGCCGAAGTGCTTTGCGAGCGTCGACCATCCGGCGCCGAGGTCGTAACCCGCGGCTGTCTGCCCGCAGCCATGCAGCACGACGACCAGCGGCCGCGGCTGCTGCAGACTCGCGGGCACGAAGGCGAGCATCCGTAAAGACCCGGGGTTGGTGCCGAATCCCTTCACCTCGAACAGCGGGCTGTGCAGGTCCGGCCGCAAGCCGCGCGCCAACTCCGCCAGGCCCGGCAGACGCACGGGCTTCGGCAGGCGCTTCAAGAATTCGACATTGCTGGCCAACGACACCGGTGACTCCTGCGACCGACTCATAACACCAACCATGTATGGTTAGTTGCTGCGCCGCAAAATAACATGACCGTGTGCTGTCGATCCCCAGAATTTCACGAAGATTCCTCATGAGTGTTGCCGGCGTGTTTCAACCGGATGCACGACGCATCGACGTCAGGAATGCGGCGGATACCGTCACCGAAAGCGCGAACGTCAAGAGCGATGCAAACAGCGCGTGCTGCGGCGGAAACGCGGCGAGGATGGCGGCACCGACCGCCATGACCAGCCAGATCCATGGCGACCAGTGCAGTTCGCGCCCGAACAACAGCGGCCCGATCACGCAGAGCAGGCCGATGAACAGCACGATCGCTCCGGGAATGTCGAGGCGCGTGCCGGCGCGACGCGGCACCGAGGGCATGAGCATGACGGCTGCAGCGATGATCAGGAAACCGAACGGCACGTTGACGAAGAACACCGCGCGCCAGCCGAGCCCGGCGAGATCGAGCCTCACCAGAACGCCGCCGAGCGCAAAGCCCGCCGCGCCGGCGAGGCCGAGCACGATGCCATAGATGGCGAACGCGCGGCCGCGGGCGTGGTCGGCGAACAAGAGATGCAGGGTGGCCAGCACCTGCGGCACCATCAGCGCCGCGGTCGCACCCTGGGCGAGACGCGCGGCGATCAGTTCGCCGCCGGAACGCGCCAGCGCGCACCACAGCGACGTCAGGGTGAAGCCGAGCACGCCGGCGAGAAATACCGGCCTGGTGCCATGGATGTCGCCGAGCCGGCCGCCGGTCACGATCAGGGTCGCATAGGCGATCAGGTAGATCGCGATCACCGATTCGATCTCCGCCGCGCTCGCCTGGAGTTCGGCCGCAATCGTCGGGATCGCGACGTTGACGATGAAGGCGTCGACGCCGAACATGAACTGCGCCGCCACCACGATCGCGAGCACCCACCAGCGGCGCGATGTGTCGAGATTTGCCGAGACCATCTGATGCATGGGAAGACCTTGCCGAGTTCCGTTGCGTCAGATGTGTCAGCCGGCCGTCGTTCCTGCGATTACCTCGGAGGTAAGCGCACATGTCGTAGATCCTGACCTAGATCGCCTTCAGCTTGCGGTAGGCGAACCAGACCATCTTCAGGAGCAGCCAGCCGTCGCGGAAGCGCGAGATCTGGGTCTCGCCGAAGGTGCGCGCCTTGTAGTGGATCGGCGTCTCGATGATCTTCAGGTTCTGCTTGGCGGCGCCGAAGATCAGGTCGAAATCGCCGAACGGATCGAAATTGCCGAAGTAACTGCGCTCCTGCGCCAGCACCTCGTAGTCCTTGCGCAGCAGCACCTTGGTGCCGCACAGCGTATCGGTCAGGCGGGTGTTGACCAGATAGCTGAACAGGTAGGCGAAGCAGCGGTTGGCGATGAAGTTGAGCGGACGCATCGCCTCGTCCTCCATCGGATAGATCAGACGCGTGCCGTTGACGAAGTCCGCCTTCCCGCTCTCGATCACGGCGTGGTATTTCGGCAGCGTCTCCGGCGGCATGGTCAGGTCGGCGTCCAGGATCATCAGCACGTCGTGCTTGGCCGCGGCAAAGCCCTTGCGCACCGCGTCTCCCTTGCCCCTGCCGTCCTGCTTCAGCACCGTGATGTCCCATTGCCCCTTGTAGGCCTCGCGGACGCGCTCGCATTCGGCGAAGGTATCGTCGGACGAATTGCCCTCGACGAACACGATCTCCTGCGCGCTGCCGAACCGCGGCATGCGCCGGATCGCATTCTCGACGTTGCCGCGCTCGTTGCGGCAGGGGATGATGACGCTCGCCGAATAGGCGCGGTCCGGAAACATCCGCACCGGCCGCCCGACCAGATAGGTGCGCAGGCAGAGCTTCCGGATGCCCGGCAGCGGCGCGATGAAGCGGTTGATGAACGGACCGAGCCCGAGCCAGTGCTGCGGCAGCAACTGGCGCTGCTCCTGGCTGATCACCTCGAAATCGGCAAGGTCCATCAGGTTGTGGAAATCGGTGGTGGCGATGAAGTTGATCTTCGGCTGCTTGCGGCGGAGCCCCAGCGCCTCCGCGGTCTTCAGGACCGGCTCCCACAGATGCGAGTAGTAGGAGATGACGATCCGCGTCGTCGGCGCGCAGAGCTGGTGCACCAGGCCGAGGGTGCCGTCGATGTCCTCGAACATGCCGATGGTGTCGGCGATGACGATGTAGTCGAACGGGCCCTCGACCGCCTTCAGCGTCGCCGGATCCTCGACGTCGCCGAGCACGAAATCGAGCTTGGGATGGCGGGCCCTGGCGCGCGCCAGCGCCTTCGGGCCGAAATCGACGCCGACCCCGTAGGACGGCGCGAGCGCGGCCAAGAGGTCACCCGTGCCGCAGCCGAGCTCGAGCACCCGCTTGCCGGGCGGGATCAGGAAGCGCATGAACTTCAGGTCGTCATCATGATAGGCCGCGTTGATCCTGCGCCAGCGCTCCTGCTCGTCCAGGCTCGATTCGAGCTCGTCCCTCAGTTGCTGCTTTCGCGGATTGCCGGGTTGCGGCGGGAGTTGCGCCACATTCATTGCTGCCTCACAGAACCGATATTTCCAGCCAGTACTTCAAGCCAGTACTTCCAGCCCAGGCCTGGAGTGATCGGACCGCCTTTTAGACGGAAAACCGCGCCAGACAACATCGGATTGACCGATCGCGACGATGAAAATCCCGCGCCATGCGCGGCCTGCGCTCCGACAATACCGGCGTCGTTCAGCGCATCAGCCACTTTCCGCAAGCCGGGAAATGCATTGCCGCTCCGCCGGCTCATGCATTGAAACCCCCGGGCGGGTGGCTTACCAATGCGGTCAGAAGCGAACATAAACCAAAGGAAACGTCATGCCGCGCCTCAAATTCGGTGCTTTTCTCGCCCCGCATCACCCGATCGGCGAGCATCCGACGCTGCAATTCCGTCGCGACCTGGATTTCGTCCAGCAACTCGACGAACTCGGCTATGACGA
>NZ_JAFAVV010000514.1 GCF_019242285.1 Bradyrhizobium sp. | reverse complement strand
TAGTACGTTAAAATCCGCCTGCGCCAAGAATCGAAATTCGTTAGGCGGTACAAACCGATTCGGATTGTCCAGATCGCCGCACAAAAATATTTCTCTTTCATATTTTCAGAAATGGACTAAAACCCCCGCGTCCCGCCTCCTTGAGAGGGGCGTTTCGCGAACGTCACGAACGTTGGAGGTGGGATGCGATGGACGCGATGGCGTTGCGAGACGAGCAGCGTCACACCGCCTTCGTCAGGGTCTGCGGCGGATCGGTACCAGGTCCGTTGCGTGGTGCTGGTGGAGGCTTTCGCGGACGGCTAAGCCGTGTGGTCCTGATCCCCCGACGCTGGGATCAAGCTCGCAGGTGATGCTTGCATCACGTGGGCGACGGTGGCCAACACGCCCGGTGCACCGAGGAGAGCGCGGTATAGGCCGTTAAAACCGTTGCGCAGGGAAGGCCGGGTGATACGGCCGTACCTGTGGTTCGTACCGCGTGCCAACCATGTTGCACGCGGGCCATGGGTGTCGGCCAGGCACCCGGTCTTCCCTGCGCCCTCCGTTCTGGGAGGGACGAGCTTCCGGCATCGCCCGGGCGCGAAACGCGCCGCGGCAAGGCGGACGCGCGACTCTGTAGTCCTACGTAGCTTCCGTAGTCCTACGGCACCGCCATCGAGCGGCGACGGCGCGGCACTTAAGGCGGGAATAACCGGTTCTCCGTAGTGTCGTGGCAATATTCCGTTAAGAGATCCTCCGCGTGTTGAAGTTCGTTACCTCTTGCCGTCGATCTGCATCGTGGCGCGCCTGGCATGGAAGCCTGCCGCTCAGGGCTGAACGGGACGTCCGGACGATCGGGATCGTGCTCGGCAGCACCCTGCTGATGTTCGGCATCGCCATTGCCATGGGCGTCATGGTCGCCGCCGCGGTCCCGCTTGCAATGGCCATCGCCGCCGTCCTCGTGATCAGTGCGCGCCTTGCCGGCGAACGCCGGCGGCTGCATTGGATGCTCGACACGGCGTTGAGCAACATGACGCAGGGCCTCTGCCTGTTCAGTGCCAACAAGCGGCTGGTGATCGCCAACCCCCGCTTCGCCGAGGTCTATGGCATGGACGCCGCCGAGGTCGAGCCCGGCATGACGTTCGATGTCCTGCTGACGCGAATGCGGGAGGCCGGTGCGAACTTCGAGCGCCCGGTCGACGGGAACGCCGATCCGAGCACGATCGCGCTCGAGCATACCTGCCGCCTGAAGGACGGGCGCGTCATCGCGATCCGCCGGCTGCCGACGCCCGATGGCGGCTGGGTGTCGACCCACGAGGACGTCAGCGAGCGCGAGCGCGCGGCGGCGATCCAGGCACGGCAACTGGCCGAGGTGATGGAGACGCGCAACCGGCTGGAGGTCCAGAAGCGCGAGCTGACAGCGACGACGGGAGCGCTGAGCGTCGCCAAGGAGGCGGCCGAGGCGGCCAACCGCGCGAAGTCCGACTTCCTGGCGGTCATGAGCCACGAGATCCGCACGCCGATGGCGGGCATGATGGGCATGATCGATCTGTTGTGCGAGACGCAGCTCAATTCCGAGCAGCGCAGCCTTGCAGGCGTCGCGCAGGAATCGGCCCACAATCTGCTGGCGACCCTCAACAACATCCTCGACTTCTCGAAGCTCGAGGCGGGCCAGTTGAAGCCGGAATTCATCGATTTCAACCCCCGGCATTCGGTCAAGGCCGTCGAGATGCTGCTGGGGGCGAAGGCGCGCGCCCAGGGGCTGGGCTTCGAAGTCGCCGTCGAAGACGACGTGCCGCAATGGCTCAAGGGCGATCCCAGCCGGATCGGGCAGATACTGCTCAATCTCGTCGGAAACGCCATCAAGTTCACCCAGCAAGGCAGCGTGAAGATCGCGGTGGCGCATCGTGCACTGAACGATGTCCTGATCGAGCTTCGCGTCGAGGTCATCGATACCGGAGTCGGCATCCCCGCGGAGATTCAGTCCTCGCTGTTCAGTCCGTTCGTGCAATCCGACACCTCGGTGTCCCGGGAGTATGGCGGCACGGGACTGGGCCTTGCGATCTGCAGGCAGCTCTGCCGGACGATGGGCGGCGACGCCGGCGTCGAAAGCGCGCCCGGCGCCGGCAGCCGCTTCTGGTTCACCGTGAGGTGCAGGATGGGCCGGCCGCCGGAGGCCAAGTCCCCTCCGCTTCAGCCCGCGGACGACCGTGGCGCGGACGACCTGAGGGTCCTGGTCGCGGAGGACAATCGCATTCTTCGCGAGCTCATCCTGAAGCTCCTGTCGCGGCGGGGCTACAAGGCCGATGTCGTGGAGAACGGCGCGCAGGCCGTCGAAGCCGTCAGGATCGGCGCGTATGATCTGGTGCTGATGGACATGCAGATGCCGGAGCTCGACGGCGTCTCGGCCACCATTGCGATCCGCCAGCTCGCGGGCGAGGCGCGCCACGTGCCGGTCGTCGCGTTGACGGCGAACGCGCTCGTCGGCCAGCGTGAGGCTTGCCTCGCCGCCGGCATGAACGACTTCGTCACCAAGCCGATTCAGCCGGAGTTGCTCTATGGCGTCATCCGCCGCTGGACCTCTTCCGTCAGCGAGCCGGTCTGAGCCACGCGGATGCGCTTGTTGCAGAGCTTCAACGGGAGAGCGCTGGGCGTTTGATGTCCCGCCTCACGCCGCCGCATGGGCGGCGGGCTGGTCGAGAGGCGCGGTCCAGGCGTCGTAGCCATAGAGCCAGCCGGTGTCGCCGCCACTTCCGTCGCGCATCCAGGTGTTGGCGCTCGAGATCGCCTGGATCACCGAGGTGCGCGGCTTGCGGTGGGTCTCGTATTGGGCGAACGCACCTTCGATATCCTCGCCTTCGACCGCCTGCAGGCAGCGGGCGAGCACCGCCGCGTCCTCGATCGAGGTGGCGGCGCCCTGCGCCATGTAGGGCGTCATCGGGTGACAGGCGTCACCGAGCAGCGCGATCCGGCCAACACTCCAGCGCGGCAGCGGCTCGCGCTCCGGGATCGCCCATTTGTGGCAGTCCGGACAGGCGGCGAGCACGGCGCGCACATCCTCGTGGAAGTCCTCGTAAGCGGCGCGCAGTTGCTGCACATCGCCCTTCGCCGACCACGATTCGCGCGTCAGGCCTTCGAACGGCTCGGGCACGCTGGTGACGAAGTAGATCTCGCTCTTGGCTCTTGTCGTGTAGTAGATGACGATGTGACGATCGCTCCCCCACCATTTGGTGCGTGACGGACCGATGTCCTTCCCGCCCATCAGCGCCGCGGGAAACACCGCCCGGTAGGCGATACGACCCCTGTGCACCGGCTCGTCGCGGCCGATCAAAAGCTCGCGCACCATCGAATGCACGCCGTCGGCGCCGATCACAGCGTCTGCGGTCGCCTGCGAGCCGTCGGCAAACGCAAGCGTAACGCGGCCGTTCGCCTGGTCGAGCCCCACGAGCTTCTTCGCGGTATGGACGCTATTTGCAGGCACGGTCGAGAGCAGCGCATCGTGCAGGTCGCCGCGGTGCATGCACAGATAGGGCGCGTCGTAGAGGGTCTCCGGCATTGGCAATTCCCGGGTGATCTCGCCGGTGTCGCCAATGCGATTGAGATGCGAATAGGGGGCGAACGAGACATCGCGCACGCGCTGCTCGATGCCGATGCCGCGCAGCACCTTCATCGAGTTCGGCATCATCTGGATGCCGGCGCCGATACGCGCAAAGCGCGTTGCCTGCTCGTAGACCTGCACGTCGATGCCGATTTGCCGCAACGTGGCGGCGGCTGCAAGTCCCCCCATGCCGGCACCGACGATGGCGATGGACAATGGAGGCTTGGGATTCTTGGTCATCTTCCGCAACTCCGCTCTTATTTCTTTTCGATACCAGCGGCGACGATGACGGCGCCCCATTTCTTCACGTCGGCGTTGAACAGCGTCATCAGCTCCTCGGGGCTGCTCGGCCGCGCCTCGATGCCGATCTCGCGCAGGCGCTGCTTGACGTCGGCCTGCGCCAGCACGTCCTTCACCGTGGCGTTGATCAAGGCAACGACCGGCGCCGGCGTGCCGCGTGGCGCGAACAGTCCGTTCCACGATGTCACCTCATAGCCGCTCACGCCGGTCTCGGTGACGGTCACCAAATCCGGCAGCGAGGGCGAGCGCTTCGGGCCGGAGGTTGCGAGCAATCGCACCTTGCCGGCATCCACCTGACCCTTCACGGCGGACGGAAAGTCCACCATCATCTGAACATCGTTGCGCAGCAATCCGATCAATATGTCCGGCGAATTGCGGAACGGGACGATCTGCACGTCGATGCCGGCCGCCGATTTGAACAGCTCCGCGCCGAGGTTTTGCGTGCCGCCGACATTGACGGTGCCGACGTTCAACTTGCCCGGAGAAGCTTTGGCGGCCGTGATGAAATCGGCAAGCGTCTTGTACGATGAGGCAGTGTCGACGGCGAAAACGAGGTCGAATGTGCCGAGCGTCGAGATCATCGCGAAGTCCGCCGTCGGATCGAACGGCAGGGCGTTGAAAAGCGCCGCGCTGATCGCGGTCCCGTTGGTCACAAGGCCGAGCGTGTAGCCATCCGCCGGCGCAGCGAGCACCGCCTTGGCCGCGCTGATGCCGCCGGCGCCCGGCATGTTTTCGATCACGAAGCGCTGGCCGAGACGCTCGCCGAGCTGGTCGGCAATGATGCGCGAGCTGGCATCGGCGACGCCTCCAGCTCCGAAGGGCAACACGATCTTGACCGGCCGGTTCGGATAAGTCTGCGCGCTTGCCGGCACTGCCGCCAACGCTGCGAGAAGTGCGACCACCGTCAGCAGCGCTTTCGATCCCGTCATGGTCGTTTCTTGGCCA
>NZ_JAFAVV010000491.1 GCF_019242285.1 Bradyrhizobium sp. | reverse complement strand
CCAGCACCGAGCCGCTCATGGTGTTGCGCGTGGTGTCGTTGCCGCCGACGATCAGCAGGATGATGTTGCCCATCAGATTGTCGCCGTCCATGTGGCGCGTCGCCTCGCTGTGCGCCATCATCGACAACAGGTCGTTGCGCGGCTCGGCATTGACGCGCTCGTTCCAGAGTCTGGCGAAATATTCCCGGCACTCGTTCATCTCGCGCTGCCGCTGCTCCGGCGAATCGACGATGCCGCTCTTCGGCAGGGCGGTCGAGACGTCGGACCAGCGGGTCAATTTGCGCCGCTCCTCGAACGGGAAGTCGAACAGGGTGGCCAGCATCTGCGTGGTCAATTCGATCGAGACCCTCTCGACGAAGTTGAAGGTCTCGTTGCGCGGCAGGCCGTCGAGCACTTTCGCCGAGCGCTTGCGGATCAGGATCGCGAGCTCGTCGAGATGCGCCGGCGTGAACATCGGCGACACCGTCTTGCGCTGCTCGGCATGTCTCGGCTGGTCCATCGCGATGAAGCTCGGCCAGTCGTAGCCCGGCGGCTGGTCGCGGATCGTGATGCCGCCGATCGCGGCGTCGGAGGAGAAGATGCCGTGATGGGTGTCGACATGCATGATGTCGTGATATTTGGTGACCGACCAGTAGGGCTCGATCGGCGAATTGGTGCAGTAATGTACCGGCTCTTCCTTGCGCAACCGCTCGAACCACGGCCACAGCATGTCGTCCTGGAACAGTCGCGGCGCGCCGGGATGGAAGTCCTTCAGGGGCGTCGAATAGGCCTCCTCACGCGCGCGGCGCAGTCGCTCGGCTCTGTCGGAACGGACGGTGGTCTGGACGTTCATCGTTCACTGCTTCCTGACACGAGGGATTTCACTTATGCGGCGATACGCGCCGGCGGAGTTTCACAATCCTCGGCGAAACTCGAAACGGACGCGCTTCGGCCGGCACCGCCCGAGAGTCCATCCCAGATAATCCTGAGCTGCGGCTCTGCAAGGCGGATATACCGCAAAGGTCGATTCCTCGGCGAATTACATCCCTTCGCGGGCGTTCAGGCAAGGAGGAGTTGCCGGCGCGGTGCTCGCCATGCTGGTATTCTGCGGCGCCGCACTTCTGCCGTGACAAGCGGTATTCCAGCGATTAGGTCTGTATCGAGGCGTGCACACGACTGGATTTCCTGGAGACCGTGACCATGATCCCCAACGCACATCGGATGTTCAATTTCGATCTGGGCGAGACGGCCGACGCCATTCGCGAGACCGTTCAGGACTTTGCCGGCCACGAGATCGCGCCGCGCGCCGCCGAGATCGACCGGACCAACCAGTTTCCACGCGATCTCTGGCCGAAGCTCGGCGCGCTCGGCCTGCACGGCATCACGGTCGAGGAGGACTATGGCGGCTCCGGGCTCGGCTATCTCGAGCATTGCATCGCGGTCGAGGAGATCTCGCGCGCATCCGCCGCGGTCGGACTGTCCTATGGCGCGCATTCCAATCTCTGCGTCAACCAGCTCCGCCGCAACGGCAGCGAGGCCCAGAAGCGGAAATACCTGCCGAAGTTGATCTCGGGCGACCATGTCGGCTCGCTCGCGATGTCGGAGCCGAACGCCGGCTCCGACGTGGTGTCGATGACGACGCGGGCCGAGAAGAAGGGCGATCGCTACGTCCTCAACGGCAGCAAGATGTGGATCACCAACGGACCGATCGCCGAGACGCTGGTCGTCTACGCCAAGACCGATCCGAATGCGGGGCCGCGCGGCATCACCGCCTTCATCATCGACAAGGGCATGAAGGGATTTTCCACCGCGCAGAAGCTCGACAAGCTCGGCATGCGCGGCTCCGACACCGGCGAACTGGTGTTCGCCGATTGCGAAGTGCCGGAGGAGAACGTGCTCGGCGAGGTCGGGCGCGGCGTCAACGTCCTGATGAGCGGGCTCGACTACGAGCGTGCGGTGCTGGCGGCAGGGCCGCTCGGTATCATGCAGGCCTGCATGGACGTGGTGATGCCCTATGTGCATGAGCGCAAGCAGTTCGGCCAGCCGATCGGCACGTTCCAGCTCGTCCAGGGCAAGATCGCCGACATGTATACGACGATGAACGCCTCGCGCGCCTATGTCTATGCGGTGGCGAAGGCCTGCGACCGCGGCGAGACCACCCGCGAGGACGCGGCGGGCGCGATTCTCTATGCCTCGGAGAAGGCCACGCAATGCGCGCTCGACGCCATCCAGTTGCTCGGCGGCAACGGCTACATCAACGACTATCCGACCGGGCGGCTGTTGCGCGACGCCAAGCTCTACGAGATCGGCGCCGGCACCAGCGAAATCCGTCGCATGCTAATTGGCCGCGAATTGTTCGAAAAATCCTCGTAATTAAGGCGTTGAACCCGGCCCGTCATGCTGCCGACCAATGCGCGTCGTAGCATGCGTGTTTTACACGGAGGGGTTGAACTGTGAATCAGATGAGTTTTGTTGCGGGCCAGCCGCCCGGGGTGCCGCCGGCGCCGGTGGCGTTTTCCGGGAATCGTGGCCGATTCCTGTCATTGGCGTCTCGCGGCGCAGCACTGGAGCTGGTGACGTTCGGCTTCTACCGGTTCTGGCTCGTCACCGACATCCGACGGCACCTGTGGTCGCATACGCTGGTCGACGGCGATGCGCCCGAATACACTGGTCGGGGCAGGGAGCTGCTGGTCGGATTCCTGTTCGCGATGGCGATCCTGGTCCCGATCTACCTCGTCTATTTCGTGATCGGCATCGAGGCCGAGCGCTTCAAGGCCTTCGCCAGCGTGCCGCTGGTGATCGGATTCTATGCGTTCGGACAATTCGCGATCTACCGCGCCCGACGCTATCGCCTGACCCGCACGGTCTGGCGCGGCGTCCGCTTCTGGATGGACGGATCGGGATGGGCCTATGCCTGGCGCTCGATGCTCTGGGGCCTTTTGGTGCTGGTGACGCTCGGCGGCGCCTATGCCTGGCGCGAGGCCGCGCTCGAGCGCTACAAGATGCACCACTCCCATTACGGCGATCTGCAGGGCAGCTTCGAAGGACGCGGCTGGGAGCTCTTCAAGCGCACTTGGGGTCTGTGGCTGTTCGGTCCGGTCGCCTGGATCATCTTTCCCTTGCTGCCGATCTTCTACGCGGAGTTCAAGGCGCGCGAGTGGCGCTGGTGGCTCTGCGGCATCCGGTTCGGCGACGTGCGGCTGGAATCGAAATTGCCCAATACTGCGCTCTATGGCCTGTACTGGAAGGTGATCGGCTGGTTCCTGCTGTTCGACCTCGTGATCGGCGCCTATGTCGCACTCTGTGTCTTTCTCCTGAAGGGAAGCGGCCCGATGGAGGCGGCGATGCAGGCGCTGCCGAAGAACATCCCGTTCATGGTCCTGCTCGTGATCGGCTATCTGGCGTTCATCCTGGCGTTCAACGTGGTGATGCGGCTGTATTTTCAGCGTGATCTCTGGGCGAGGGTGGCAAGCTCCACGAAGGTGCATGCCATCGAATCCGCCGAGAACGTCACCGCGAAAGGGGAAGCGGCGAGCGCGCTTGGCGAGGGATTCGCCGACGGGCTCGATGTGGCGGGCTTCTAGTGGAGTTCACGGCCAACACCGCCGAGCAGGCGGCACCCGATCCGGTCCGATCGGCCGTCTATTACGACGGCAAATCGAGCCGGAAGCGGACGGTCGTCCTGGCCTTCGGCGACAAGCTCGTGATCAGCGGGGAGGGGCTCCCCTCCGAATCATGGGACTACGCCGACATCCGGCGCGCGGACGGCGCGCCGGGCGTCCTGCGCGTGAGTTGCCTGTCCGCCTCGCCGCTGGCCCGGCTCGAAATCCGGGACGCCACGCTTGCCGCCGATCTCGAGTCCCGTTGCGCGCGGCTCGGCGACAACAGCCTGGACGGCCGCAGCATCGCCCGCATCGTCGGCTGGTCGCTCGCCGCGGCGGCCTCGATCGTGCTGGTCATCCTGTTCGCCATCCCGTTGGCTGCCGACCGGCTGACGCCGCTGGTGCCGGCCAGTTTCGAACGACGCCTCGGCGACGCCGCCGACGCGCAGATGAAGGCGGTGTTCGGTGGACACGCCTGCAAGGCAGAGGCGGGCCAGGCGGCGCTCGTCAAGCTCGTCGATGCGCTGCGGAAATCATCCGGTCTGGACCTTGCGGTCGAGCCCGCGGTGCTGGACACCCCGATCCCGAATGCCTTCGCGCTGCCGGGCGGCAAGGTCTACCTGCTCAAGGGATTGCTGGCGAAGGCGGACGATCCGGACGAGATCGCGGGCGTTCTCGCCCACGAGCTCGGGCACCTCGCGCACCGCGACAGCGTTCGCGAGGTGATCTACAACGGCGGCACCTCGTTCCTGGTCGGGCTCCTGTTCGGCGACGTCACGGGCTCGAGCACCCTGATCTTCGCATCGCGCTCGCTCGTGACCGCGACCTATTCCCGCGAGGCGGAGCAGAACGCCGACAGCTTCGCCATCGAGGTGATGCAGAGGTTGGGCCGATCGCCCAAGCCCATGGGCGAGTTGCTGTTCCGCGTCACCGGCAAGGAAGGCGACAACCCGCTTTCGATCCTGGCAAGCCACCCGCTCACCGAGGACCGGCTGAAACGAATGAGCGAGCTGGACCGGCAGGCCGCCGGACCGCCATTGCTGACCCGGACGGAATGGACGGAACTGAAGTCGATCTGCGGGCCGGTGTCGAAGACCTGATCGCGCGTGCCGGCTGCTGCACCGCCCACCGACGGGCGCTTTCCGGCTTCAGGCTCCACGCTGCCTGCGTGGCGGCGAAGGCGCGACAATCTGGGGCTCCTCACGCCGTCCGGCAAGGCAGGCGCTGCGATGAAGCAGCGCGTCTGGCAGGGGAACTCGTCATTTGAAAATTTATGGGAGGTTTCGGATTACTCATTAGACGGATTCACGCTTTTAAGTCACAATTATAACTGAATTAAACTATACGTTGCCGGCGGCCTGGAGTTGCGCCCTCCGTGGTTGCAGACAATGCAGTTGTGGGCATTCCTTGCGGGGCTCGGCTTGATCCCGCGACCGCGCGGGCCCGGCCTGACTTTCGAATCGCGCAACTGGATCCCGTCATGACCAAGACCTCCGAGCCGCCGTTGTCTCTTTCCGAAGTGGACACGGTGAAGACCTATCGCCAGTTGCGGTTGATGAGGGCCTTGTTCCAGATCGACGATCCGGAACTCGAACGGGCGCTGGCGGTCATTGTCGACCGTTTGGCCGCGCCGCGGTCGTCCACGGGGGCCTGAGCGGTTTTTCGCCGCGAAATTCGTAAAGCGGTTGTCGCAAGCGGCGCCTCGCGGCGGCCGGTGCCCGTCACTCCGGCAGATCGTTGAGCTTCCGCACCCAGGCCCGCACATCGGCGAGCACCTCGGGCAGCACCGCCTTGACCTCCTCGACCGTCATGCCCGCCTTGATGCGCGGATCGTAGAGGATGTTCAAGAGATACTGGTCGTAGACGTCGAAGAAGCCCATCGACACCTTGTCGTTGAACATGGTCCAGGCCACCGCGCTCGTGTCGTTGATCGGCCCGAGTGCCTGCAACAGCTCCTCATAGGCGCAATCCAGGAACACGAAGCCGCCATTGTCGACGGTGAGAATCACGTCGGAATGCTCGATCTCGAACCTGCCGTTCTTGCGGAAGCCCGACAGGCATTGCGGATCGAGCGAGGTCTTGATCTCGCGCGCCCGTTCGCGGCCGTAGAGGCTCGCGATGGTGCGGTCGAGATCGCGGTCCCGCACCAGCTTGACGCTGACATTGGCCTCGGCCCGCGTCCTGGCCATCGCGATGTCCAGGTGCTGGACGCGCCGGCCGATATCGGCGACCACGTTCGCCAACTGCGTCTTGCGATCGCGGCGGCTGCCGTCGGCGAACACCCGCACCGGCGCGTCGAATTTCCGGATGTGGTCGACGCGGCCGGCGAGGTGATACTCGGCGCCGAACGCCGTCTTCAGGAAGCCGTCGACGATCTCGGCATCGGTGAAGCTCTTCCTTTCCGCGCGCTGGCGCGCGGCGACGGCGGGGATTTCAGCCGACGCAGGCGGCGGCTGCGCGGCGCTGCCGAGCAGGCCCGCCGCCAGGGCGGCCAGGACCCATCTTAATTCCCATCTTAGTTCCCATCTCAATTCCTGACGATCACGGTCGCGCCGACCCGGACGCGGTCGTAGAGATCCTCGACGTCCTCGTTGGTCATGCGGAAGCAGCCGGAGGAGACGGCCTGCCCGATCGTCTCCGGCTCGTTGGAGCCGTGGATGCGGTAGAGTGTCGAGCCGAGATAGATGGCGCGGGCGCCCAGGGGATTGTCGATGCCGCCCTCCATGTGGCGGGGCAGGTCGGGGCGTCGCCGCAGCATCTGCGAGGGTGGCGTCCAGCTCGGCCATTCCTTCTTGGCGGAGACGTGATGCACGCCGCCCCAGCGGAACCCGTCGCGGCCGACACCGATGCCATAACGCAGCGCCTCACCATTGCCGAGCACGAGATAGAGGCGCCGCTCGGCGGTGTTCACGACGATGGTGCCCGGCGCGAGATTGACCGGGTACATCACGGTTTCTCGCGGGATCGGGCCGGCGCTGCCCCGGCTGTAGAAGTCAGGTCCGCCGCCGCCTCGGTTATAGAAGTCAGGGCCGCCGCCGTTGTAGTAGTCCGGGCCGCCTCTGCCTCGGCCATAGTAATCCGGGCCGAAGTCACGGTTACCGAAGAACTGAGCCTGGGCGGAGTCCATGCCGAAAAACAGCGCCCCCAAAACCAACGCCACCACGATCCGGGTCATTTTCTCTCTCATGAAATAAGTGGAATCCCCATGAAGCCAGACAGGCCATACCGGCCTGCCTTTCGCAACCAACGGCTCCGTGAGCCGTGTGGATTCGCGCGAAGCGTTGCTTTTACCGCAACTGGCTGCGATGCGCTGCCACCCTTTGACGGGCGCGCCGAACAATGATTGATCTTCAGGCCGATGGCAGCAAGGCCGGCGAGCGGAGTGGAACGATGAACGGCGCGGAAAGTCTGGTGCGGACCCTGGTCGCGGGCGGGGTGGACATCTGTTTCACCAATCCCGGCACCTCCGAGATGCATTTCGTCGCCGCGCTGGACCGGGTCGAGGGAATGCGCTGCGTGCTCGGTCTGTTCGAGGGCGTGGTGACCGGGGCCGCCGACGGCTACTTCCGGATGAAGGGCAGGCCAGCCTCGACGCTTCTGCATCTCGGGCCCGGTCTCGCCAACGGGCTCGCCAACCTGCACAACGCGAAGAAGGCGCGTTCGGGCATCGTCAACATCGTCGGCCAGCATGCGACCTACCATATCGGCTTCAATGCGCCCCTGACCTCCGATATCGAGGGCCTGGCGCGACCGATGTCGGAATGGGTGCGGACCTCGCCGAACGCGAAATCGGTCGCGGCCGACGGCGCCGCCGCCATCGCGGCAGCCAGGAGCTCGCCGCCGCAGATCGCCACGCTGATCCTCCCCGCAGATACCGCCTGGAACGAAGCGGACGGCATCGCCGAGGTGCAGGCGGCAGGCCAGGCGTCGGGCTTCTCGGCGGAAGCCGTGGAGAAGGCGGCGAAGGTGTTGCACGCGGGCGGCGACACCAACCTGCTGCTCGTCACCGGCGCCGCGCTGACCGAGAAGGGACTGGCGCTGGCGCAGCAGATCGCCGGCAAGACCGGCTGCAAGGTGATGGGCCAGACCTATCATCCGCGCATGGCGCGCGGCCGCGGCCGCTTCTCGATCGACCGCATCCCCTATGTGATCGAATCCGCGCTGCCGATCCTGAAAAACTTTGAGAACATCGTGCTGGTCGAGGCCAACGATCCGGTCGCCTTCTTCGCCTATCCGAACAAGCCGAGCATCCTCAAGCCCGAGGGCTGCGAGGTGCATCGCATGACCGCCTGGGGCGAGAACTCGGTCGCGGCGCTGGAGGCGCTCGCTGACGCGCTCGGCGCCAGGCCGTCCGACGTGACGCCGCAGCAGCTCGTCGAGCTGAACAAGCCCACGGGGGCATTGAATCATGCCTCGATCGCCCAGGCGATCGCCTGCGCAATCCCCGAGAATGCGATCATCGTCGATGAATCCATCACCACAGGCCGCGGCTTCTTTCCGCCGACGGCGGCGGCCGCGCCACATGACTGGCTTCAGAACATGGGCGGCTCGATCGGCTTCTCCACCCCGGTCGCCACCGGCGCCGCGGTCGCCTGTCCGGACCGCAAGGTGATCTGCATGGTCGGCGACGGCAGCGCGATGTATACGATCCAGTCGCTGTGGACGCAGGCCCGCGAGGGCCTCAACGTCGTGACCATCGTGTTCGCCAACCGGATCTACCAGATCCTGCGCGGCGAATTCGACGGTGTCGGCGCCGGCGAGCCCGGCAAGCGGGCGCAGGACATGCTGAAGCTCGACCGTCCGACCATCGACTTCGTTGCGCTGGCGCGCGGCATGGGGGTGGAGGGCCGCGCAGTGACCACGGCGGACGAGTTCAACCAGGCGCTGGCGGAAGCCATCGCCGCGCAGGGGCCGCGCCTGATCGAAGTGCAGATGTAGCGCGGCGGCGGGGACGTTCGTGGACGTCATTGCGGGCGGGGGCCGCGCAATGACGACATGTGTATTGGGTCGGGGGCGCCATGCACGCCGAGTTGGGTGGACTTGTCGACGCGTTGCGGGATTTCTACGCGGCCGAGGCCTTTCTGTTCGAAAAGGACGCCGGCGAGCGCGCGCTGTGTCATCGGCTGGCGGTGAGCCTCGAGCGGCGATTCTCGGGCTGGCAGGTCGATTGCGACTACAACCGGCTCGGCGAGCGGGCGTTCAGGCTCCCCCGCGGCACGATCGTCTCGACCGACGATGCCCTCGCCAAATCGGTCTACCCCGACATCGTCGTGCACCAGCGCGAGGTTCCGAAAAACCTGCTGGCGGTCGAGGTCCGCAAGGCGTCCAACCATCAGCCGCTGGAGCATGACCGGCACAAGCTGCGGGGACTGACCGATCCGCATCTGTGGTTCGCCTTCTGGATCGGGGTCCTGGTGGTGCTGGCCAAGAAGAGCGTCAGCCACGTGGAAGTCTATCTCGGCGGCGTGCAGGACCAGGCCCTGTCCGAATGGCTCGCGTCGCGGCTGAAGGAAACGGGACTGACGGCGCCGTAGCGGCGCTCGTCGCTGGCCTGAAACGAAAAGGCCGCCCGAAGGCGGCCGCGTCGTTCATTACTTGGACATGTCGTCGGACTTCTTCGAAGACTTCTTCGACTTCTTGCTCGTCTTCTTCATGCCGTCCTTGGACATGTCGCCCTTGCTCATGGTGTCGCCGCTCGCCGGCGGGGACCCGGCCTTGTCCTGGGCGAACGCGATGGAAGGAGCGAGGGCGGTCGACGAGACAAAGGCAAGGGCGGCGATCGCGACGATTAATTTGCGCATGAGGGAACCTCCGTAAGTTTGGCGCGCGCACCATACAGAAACTGCGACAATTGGGCCTAGCACCCCCGATCAGTTATTTGTGAGTAAAAACGCGCGCCGCCGACCGAGAAAGGCCATTCAACAGTCGCTTTTCGCTGTGCGCCGGAACCGATGTGAGTCGCTGCCGTTATCGCCATGGGCAGATTTTCCGGAGAAAAACCATGAACTTGCACACGGCCATGTCACCCATCGATGCGCCGCGGCCGACGCGGGAGGACGAGATGGCCTATGCCACCGGCTGGACCATCAGCGGCCTGGCCACACTCGGCACCATCATTGCGGTCTGGTTGTTCGCGCTGTGAATGTCGATCTGTTCGCGGCTGTTGCTTTTGCGCAACAATGATGATCGCCCGCCGCGATGCCGAAAGCCTGTGTGACTGTCGATTTTGCAGGAGCCAGACCTTTGCCAGGCCCGTCGCCTTCGCGGATCTGACGAATCGCTGATCGACCGTCAGGAAGGCATCGCAGGGCGCCGCTCGTCCAAGATGGAACGAATCGGCGAAATCCATGCCGGCGTTCGTCCGATCCAGCGCGAACGCGATCAGCCCGGGATCGTTGAGCAAGACATTTGGGTGGCTGCCGGAACTCCGGAGCGACTTTGCTGCGGATGATCGCCTGTCAGGTAGAGAACGGATCAAGCACCTGGACGCCGGTCACGACAATGTCCGCGATATTGCGGGTCACCAATGTCAGGCCGTGTACTTTGGCAGTTGCCGCCAGCAGGCCGTCGATCAAAGGCAACGGATTGGGAATTCCCAGGAGCGCCCAGGCTTCCGCGACCGGCTCGTCGATAGGCAGGACACGCCCCCCGAGCCCGGTCCGCACCTGCAAAAACCATCGATCGAGAGATTCGGCCTGCGCTGGATCGCTCCGCCGCTTCAACTCGATGCCGTGACGGATTTCAGCGAGCACGAGCACGCTCGCCCCAATGTCCTCGACCGGTGTGCGAGCAACCCAATGGACGACGTTTGGATGGGCGCGGTCGCGCTTGCGGATTTCGGAAATGACGTTCGTGTCGAGCAGGAATTTCACAGATCGACCCGGCGCCAACCTCGCAGGCGCGGCTGGTCAAAAACATCTGTGAAGACTTCGTCGGGAAGTTCGGAGCCGAAGATGTCGAAAGCAGTTCTCATCTCTGGATTCATCACGGATTTGACGAGGGTGGATCGAAGCGCCTCGGCCTTCTCGTCCCCGCCACGCAGCGTCTCGGCCAGCGCCCGGATGAGGCCGGCATCCTGTTTGGATGCCTGAACCTCAACGCGCACAAAGCCTCGCGCCGCCGCGCGACGACGGTGCGTACGGGTCGCCTTGCGCTGGGACTTGCTGGTCATGGGATCCTTTCCAAGTCATCGAAGTTCCGGTTATATAACCGGAAATATGATGAGGTTCAAGGAGGAAGCGTTTTGGAGCCGCGTTTTGGTGGAGACAGCCGAGTTGCAGACAATCGCCATCTGGGCAGTCAACCTCGCGGCGCCGCAGGACTAAGATGGGCCGCGACAGCAGAGCCGCAGGGGACCCGTGTTCATCGCCGGCGATCGATCCCGGTCACGCCGCGGCTGCTCGAAATTTGGCGGTCGCCAAAGGACTCATGTCGTGACGAAACCAGTCCAGCGCCGTTCGATTCACTTCGGCGTTCGGGGAGCTTATCGCTGCTCGCGACCCAAGCAGCCGAGCGGCGTTCGCTCTCTTCTGAACCGGTGCCTGACGCACTCTTCAGGAAGCGGGTCAGGGCGACTTTCCGCGAGTTTCTCGGTGCAGCCGCACATTCTGTCGTCGCTGGCCAAACTAGCGCGAATTCAAGATTGAGACCGCCACGCTTCCGCGTGATGAGATATGATCGGAGAGGAGGCCGCGAGAATGACAGGCGCTATCGAGAGTACCGGCGACATCGAGGCGCTCTTCGCGCGCTATGCCGAAGCTTTCGCTGCGCGGGATGCCAAGGCATTGGCGCAATGCTTTCTCTACCCCTGCCACTTCGTCAGCGACGACGGCGGCGACATCGCGCTGACCGTGGTGACCTCGGTTGAGCAATACCTGGCAGAGATCGTCAAGCCCTTGTTCAAGGGTTATCGCCGGCTTGGCGTGGCCAGCGGACCCATACGCGATCTTCAAGTTCGCGCTCTCTCACCGCGACTCCGCCACGTGACCGTTCTGTGGGACGTCCTCAACAGTCCGGGTGAGGTGCTCTTTTCACACGAAGCCTCCTACACACTGGCCTTGAGGTCACGCGAGTGGCGGATCTGCGCGATTGCCTACAGCGAGATGAGGGAAATCAATACCCTTTTGGCCTCGATGCCCAGAGCCTGACCTGCTCGTATCTTCCCCAGCAATTCGCGCATTCAGGGCAACCAAGGTATTTATGAAGATAAGAGGTCGAACCTTGGACCTCTCCCGAGTGATGGCGGAATTTGCCTTTGAAATTTCATTCAGAGTTTAGCGCTGCTGGTATCATTCCACGGATTTTCCCGCCTGTGATCGGGATTGGCGTTGGGGACGTGTGGGCAGAGTTCTGATTTATTCCTCAAGTTTCGCGATACCGGCGAACATCTCAGTTGCAGAACGCCTCGGTCTCTTTTTTCCTCTTCGCGTTCCTTAAACTCATTATAGCGGTCCGTCAGGTCGTAGACGTACTCGGTGATGGCGTAGACGAATGCTTGCAGGTCTTCGACGTCCTGCCGAGAGACGCTTATGTCTTCCGGGTGGGCCGCCAGGTTGCGCACCGCCTGCAGGCTGAGGCTCCAGTCATAGAGGCGATCGTCTATGATCTTGCGCTCGCGCAATTCCTTGATGCCGTTGCCAAGCATCAGGCGCTTCTTCGGCTTCGCTGGCGCCCCCTCGGCGGCCTTTAGCTCTTCCTTTTCTTGCAGAAGATTGCGGCACAGCGCCTCCAGCGCACGACCGAGCATTACGCACGCAGCGATGTTGGCGCCGGCCTGGAACGATCGGTCCGCCTCAACGAGCGACTGCGTAAGCGTCCGCGGAATTCGCCAGCTCGTGAAGGCCTTAGGAGGGTTCGGATATACCCTAACAACGTCGCCGAACGAATCGGCGTCACTGTCGTAGTCCTCGAATTCGATTTGTGCGGCTCGTCCAACCAAGGACAGCGTGCAGCTTGGGCATTTGCCGATGAGGATTCGTTCGCCGACCGGTTCGCCGGCCTCATCGTCCCAATGCGAGCGGTCGATATAGCCGTGCTGCTCGGCGCCGACCTTGGCCTTGCAGTGAGGGCAGTCGATGATGAACGTCGCCATGGAGGGACCAAGTGAGTTCGAGCCTTAGGCCGTCCTCTCAGTAGCACATTGCTCCAAAGGAGGAGCGGCTTTGAGCCGTGCCCGCGCGGCTATAACGGCCTCCGCTGATAACAGCATCCGCTCCGCTCTGGTCTGCCTGCAACTGCCGGATAGGTTCTCCGCCCCGATCGCGAAAAGCTCTGCAAAACAAAGGAATTTA
>NZ_JAFAVV010000120.1 GCF_019242285.1 Bradyrhizobium sp. | reverse complement strand
CGCTTTTCGTCAAACCGGTGCTTGTGGCGCTTACTCGCCCACCGCAGTGGCGCGGTCCTGCTTCTCGACGATGCGGGCCGACTTGCCGCGCAAATTGCGCAGGTAATACAGCTTGGCGCGGCGGACCTTGCCGCGGCGAACCACCTTGATCGAGTCGATCATCGGCGACATCACCGGGAACACACGCTCCACGCCCTCGCCATAGGAAATCTTGCGCACCGTGAAGCTCTCGTTGAGCCCGCCGCCGGAACGGCCGATGCAGACGCCTTCATAGGCCTGCACGCGGGTGCGGTCGCCTTCGACCACCTTGACGTTGACGATCACGGTATCGCCGGGGGCGAAATCCGGGATTTCCTTGTTGGCCGACAGTTTGTCGAATTGCTCTTTTTCGAGCTGCTGAATGAGGTTCACGGGTAAATCTCCATCGGCGGCGCGCCCAGCCGACGGGGGCTCGCGCTTGATCCTGCTACGACTTGCGGATTTCGCCGCTCGTATACGGCAAAGGGCAGCGCTTGTCACCCTTTTGTCGTGTTTTTTGTTGCATCCGGACTCGGCCGCCGTTTCCAGAGGTCGGGCCGCCGCGCCCGTGTCAACGCCTCGGCTTCGGCGCGGCGCCAGGCCGCGACCTTGGCATGGTCGCCGGAAGTGAGGATTTCCGGGATTGGGCGGCCTTCAAAGCTCTGGGGGCGGGTGTATTGCGGGTATTCCAGTAGCCCTGCCGAGAAGCTTTCCTCCGTGCCGGACTCCATCTTGCCCATGACTCCCGGCAGCAGTCTCACGCAGGCATCGATCAATGCCAGTGCGGCGATCTCGCCGCCTGCAAGCACATAGTCGCCGATCGAGACCTCCTCGAGGTTCCGCGCCTCGATCACCCGCTGGTCCACCCCCTCGAACCGCCCGCACACGATCAGTGCGCCGGACCCCGCGGCAAGCTCCTTCACCCGCGCCTGGGTCAATGGCCGACCGCGCGGGCTCATCAGGAGCCGCGGAACCTCGGGGGCCGTGGCCGCGGCGTCGATCGCCGCCGCCAGCACGTCGGCGCGCAGCACCATGCCAGGGCCGCCGCCGGCCGGGGTGTCATCGACGCTGCGATGTCGGTCGGTGGCCGAGTCCCTGATGTCCTGCGCTTCCAGCGCCCAAAGGCCGCCCGCCAGCGCGCGACCCGCCAGGCTCAGGCCGAGCGGCCCCGGAAATATCTCCGGAAACAGCGTCAGCACGGTCGCGCGCCAGGGGGCGTGCCAGGTCGGGGCGGTGTCGGTCATGTCTCGTCATTAAGGCACCACGGCCGTCAGATCGAGGCCCTGCATCAGGGCCGCGGCCTCGACCGCGCGAGGGAAGTCGGCGAGCGCGAAGCGCGTGACGATGATCTTCTTCAGATCGAGCAGCCCTTCGGCGGCGAGCGCTGCGAGCTGGCCTGGTGCAGTGCGGTCGTACATGAACTGGCCGACCACCTCCCAGCCGTTGGCCAGCATCTCGCGGAATGACAACTCCAGCGGCGCCTCGGCGCTGCCCATCAGCACCAGCCGGCCGCCGCGCTTCAGCGCGCGCAGGCAGGAGAGCGTGGTCGAGGTGCTGCTGGCTGCGCCCAGCAGGTCAAGCGCGACATCCGCGCCGCCGGCCGCGGCGTGGCGGATGGTGGCGAGGTCGTTGGCTGTATCGCCGGTGACCACCGCGGGCACCACGCGCGGGCCGAAGGCTCCGACCAGCTGTTCCAGCGCCTCGCGCTTGCGCCCGACCGCGACCACGCGGCCGGCGCCCATGGCGACGGCCAGCATCGCGGCGCCGGAGCCGAAATAGCCGGATGCGCCGTTGACGACGATGGTGGCGCCGCCGCGAAGCCCGGTGCGTTGCAGCCCGCCGAACGGCACGATCAGTTTTGCCAGCCCGATCAGCTCGGTCGCCGGCTTGTCATCGAGTCGGGACAGCGGCGTGACGCAGGCGGCCGGCCAGTGCGCAATCTCGGCGAACACGCCGTCACGCCAGCGCGCCTGCAGTTTCAGCGCGGCGTCGGTCGCCGCCATCGAAGTGAGGCCGATGAGGATTTGCGGCGGCTCCGGATCGGGCACGTCGCCCCGCAGATGCGGACTCAGGAACACGCGATCGCCGGCCTGGACGTGGCCGACGTTCTCGCCGGTTGCGATCACCCGGCCGATTGCATTTGTGCCCGGCACGAACGGCATCGGCGGCAGGCTGTAGGGCACTGCGCCCGACAGCACCTTGCCCATGTAGGACAGCACCATGCCGGCCTCGATCCGCACCAGCACGCCGTCGGCTGCGGGCGTCGGCGTTTCAACATCGTCGAAGCGCAGGTCGTCCCGCGCATGCAGCCGCCAGGCCTTGTGGGTCGCCATGTTCGTCACTCCATTCACGTCGCGAGCAGATCACGCGGCGTCGGGAGCGTCACCCTCGATTTCCGCCGGCAACTCGATCAGCACGCGGCCGCCGGCGAGATCGACGGTCGGCACCACCGCATTCGAGAACGGCAGCATGATGCTGGCCCCTGCCGGCGGCGCGATCTCGATGATGTCGCCGGCGCCGAAATTGTGGATCGCGACGACCCGGCCGAGCGGCTCGCCGGCGGTCGTCTGCGCCGCGAGCCCGATCAGGTCGGCGTGGTAATATTCGTCATCCTCGGTCGCCGGCAGTTGTTCCCGCGCGACATAGAGCTCAGTGCCGTTGAGGCGTTCGGCATCGTTGCGGGTCATGACGCCCTTCAGCGTAGCGACGAGATGCCCCTTGGCCTCGCGCGCATGCGTGACCTCGAACTGCCGCGTGCCGTCCTTGCTCGACAGCGGGCCGTATTGCGTGACCGAAAGCGGATCATCGGTGAAGGTCCACAGGCGGACCTGTCCGCGCACGCCATGCGCGGCGCCGATCCGGGCGATGCAGATGTGCGGCGCCATCAGCGGGCCTCATCCTTCGAGACGCCGCTGCGCGGCTCCTCAGGATGAGGGTGCAGACCCTCATGCTGAGGAGCACGGCGCAAGCCGTGCGTCTCGAAGCACGAGGCCCGGATCATCTGGCAGCCTTACGCGGACTGTCAAGCCGACTTGGCGGCGGCCTCGGCCTGCGCCTTGCGCTCCTTGCGCGGCACGGCCTTGATCGGATTCTTGCGCGGCTCGCGCTTCTTGACGCCGGCGGCGTCGAGAAAGCGCATCACGCGGTCCGACGGCTGGGCGCCCTTGTCGAGCCAGGCCTTCACCTTGTCCATGTCGAGCTTCAGCCGCGCCTCGCTGTCCTTCGGCAGCAGCGGGTTGAAATGACCGAGCCGCTCGATGAAGCGGCCGTCGCGCGGAAAGCGCGAATCGGCGGCGACGACGTGGTAGACCGGGCGCTTCTTGGTGCCCGCGCGCGCGAGACGAATGACGACAGACATGGGATTCTCCTGAGTGTGACTTGATCTATGCGACTAACGAAACCGTCATTCCGGGGCGAGGCGAAGCCTCGAGCCCGGAATCCATACTCCCGATGGTGGTTATGGATTCCGGGCCAGCGTGCTCCGCACGCATCCCGGAATGACGAATGGATGGGGTGGCAGGCTTTCTCATTTTTTCTTCCCTGGGAAGCCGCCGAGGCCGGGCAAAGGCGGCTTGCCGGACAGGCCGGTGAGCCCCGGCAGGTTCGGCAGCCCCGAGCGCAGGCCGGGCGGAAGGTCCTTCGGCAGATTGGGCAGTCCGCCCGGGCCGCCGCCGCTCTTCATCTTCTCGGCCATCGCCTTCATCTGCTCCGGGCTCGGCGTCGGCATGCCGCCGCCAAAGCCCATCGCCTGGGCGATGCCGGCGAGCGGGCCGCGCTTGCCGGAGCCCATGGCCTTCATCAT
>NZ_JAFAVV010000227.1 GCF_019242285.1 Bradyrhizobium sp. | reverse complement strand
GAACAAGCTGTTCTTGGCCGCCTTCTCGTCGAGATGGAAAGGTTGCGGATCGAACTTGAGGGCATAGGCCTTGATCGCCTCCGCATCGAGGGTGTGCGGCCGCGACTCGAACTTCTGGCCGACGCTGAGATCTTCGAGATAGAGCGGTGGCATGCAAGTTTTCCGATCAGAGCCTGATCCACAAAAGCGGCCCCGCGACGCAACGGTACCGGCATTGGCGCTAGGAATCCCAATTATCGACCCGAGCGCTTGCGGCGCGCAAGATAGTGGCCGCTGAGGCACCTCTCTACCGAATGGTCGAGGCATCGTGGGAAGCCTCGGCAGGTAAAGTCCGATCGTAGGCCCAAGTCCTAGACTTCCTCGAGGTCCTTTTTTCTTTTTTGAGGGGGAGCCACACCAAGCGCTCGAAGCATGGCGGCGAGAGCTCGCTCTGGTAGATCAGTGCCGGTCCGCCCTTGAAGAATGCCGCGCGTGACCTGAAGCCAGATGCCCATGACGACGTCCGCCGCCAGATCGACATCGTTCACCTTCAGGCGCCCCTGTGCCCTCGCCTCAGTGAGGTCCCCCTTCAGATTGGCGCGAATGCTCCGGGCGAACTCGGTTGGCGCTTGAGCACTCTGGATGACGAGCCGCGCCCAAACCCGGTCCGCCATCGCCTTCTCCAGGAATTGGTTGAAGGCGAAGGACAGGCGGGCAACGGGGTCTCGCATGCCGAGCCTGGCTGGCGCGAGCATCTCGTCAAAACTCTCTCCGAGCTTCTCGCCCACGGCCGCGGCCAACTCCTCCATGCCTTGAAAGTGGTAGTAGAAGGTCCCCTTCGCGACGGCCGCAGCCTCGACCACAGCATCAACCGTAAGCGCCTCGAGCGGACGCTCGGCAAGAAGCATCGAACCGACCTCAATGATTTGAGCTCTTGTCCTGGCACGTCGCAGCCGCCCGATTTCGGCTCTGCGCGCCAAATCAATTTTCGCCATGCGTCCACCTCATTTCACAAATCTCACATTCTCATATTGACTATATAGTCGATCTGACTTATAAGTTCAATTCGAGATTGGGAGCCGATTGGGGTGCTTTCCCAACCTCGCCCCAGGTTACTCCGTGAAAGCAACGACAATGTTCAAATCTCCAATCCTAACCGCCGCTTTAATGGCCGTGGCCCTCTCCGGGTGCGAAAAATCGCAAGCGCCTGCTGCCCAGGTGCGGCCAGTCCGAACAGTCACCATCGAGCGCCGCGCCGAAGGCGAAACCGTTTCTCTGACGGGCCAGATGCGCGCAAAGGATCAGGTCAGCCTCGCCTTTCGCCTTGACGGACGCACGATTGACCGGCCCGTCAATGTGGGCGATGTGCTCACGGCCGGTCAGGTCATCGCCCGGCTCGATCCGCAGAATCAGCAGAACGCACTGCGCTCGGCGCAGGCGAACCTCGCGGCGGCTGAAGCGCAGCTGACCGAGGCCCGTCTCACCTTCGCGCGACAGCAGCAACTCGTAAAGGACGGCTGGTCGACCCGCGCCAATTTCGACTCCGCCGAGCAGCATTTTCTGAGCGCTCAGGCACAAGTGGATTCCGCTGAGGCACAGCTGCATACAGCCCAGGATCAACTTGGCTATACGGTTCTGTCGGCCGATGCCCCGGGTTCGGTCACCGCGGTCGGCGCTGAACCGGGCGAAGTGGTCCGCGCCGGCCAAATGATTGTGCAGCTCGCCCGTGAGGGCGGACGCGACGCTGTTTTCGACGTTCCCGAACAGCTCATTCTAACGGGTCCACGCGATCCTGTGGTCGAGATCGCGCTCATCAATGATCCACAAGTGAGGGCGACCGGGCGCGTGCGAGAGGTAGCCCCGCAGGCTGACGCCGCCACTCGAACCTTCCAGGTCAAGGTCGGCATCATCGATGCGCCGGAAGCGATGCGGCTCGGATCCACCGTCACTGGCAGCATCAAGCTCTCCGCGCCCGCGGGCGTGGCGGTCCCGGCGAGCGCACTCACTCAGTCAAACGGAAGCCCCGCCGTGTGGGTGTTCGATCCGCAGAGCAAGACCGTGTCCCTACGCAATCTCGAAGTTCTGCGGTTCGACCCGGCTTCTGTCGTGATTTCCCATGGGCTGGAGACGGGCGAAATCGTGGTCACCGCCGGAGCGCAGACACTGCATCCCGGCCAGAAAGTCAGCCTCATAGGAGCCGCGTCATGAACCGCTTCAATCTTTCCGAATGGGCGATCCGGCATCGGTCACTGGTGACCTATTTCATGCTCCTGATCGCCATCGCGGGCATCGGATCTTACTTCCGGCTCGGGCGAAGCGAGGATCCGGACTTCACCGTCAAGACCATGGTGGTGCAAGCGGCATGGCCCGGTGCCACCGTCAAGGATACGCTCGAACAGATTACCGACCGCATCGAACGCAAGCTCCAGGAGACGCCCAGCCTTGACTACTTGAAGAGCTACACCACCGCGGGTGAGGCCACGATCTTCGTCTACCTGAAGGACTCGACGCCTCCAGCTCAGGTGCCGGACATCTGGTACCAGGTTCGCAAGAAGGTAGGCGATATCCGCAACACATTGCCGCAAGGAATCGTCGGACCCGGCTTCAACGATGAGTTCGGTGACACCTACGGCATCGTCTACGGCTTCACTGCGGATGGGTTCACTCACCGGGAGCTGAGGGACCATGTGGACGAGATCCGCAAGCAGCTTCTGACGCTGCCCGACATCTCGAAGATCGACGTTCTGGGGGCGCAAGACGAGCGCGTCTACGTGGAATTCTCGACCGAGCAGCTGGCAGGCCTCGGCATCGACCGGGCAGCGCTCATCGCCGCGTTGCAGGCTCAAAACGCCGTCATTCCGGCGGGTGTGGTACAGACCGGTGAGGAGAAGCTTCTTGTTCGGACCTCGGGGGCGTTTCAGACCGAGCAGGACATCCTGGCCGTCAACTTCGTCGCGAATGGCCGGATGATCCGCCTGGGCGACATCGCGCACGTCACGCGCGGTCCTGCGGATCCCGCCCAGCCAATTTTTCGCGTAAACGGACGAGACGGCATCGGGCTGGCGATCGCCATGCGCAAAGGTGGCGACGTGATGACGCTTGGTCGCAACGTCGCGCAGGCAATGGCGGATATCACAGCGAACCTGCCAGTCGGAATCGAACCGGCGCTCGTTGCCAACCAACCCGCAACGGTCTCGCATGCGGTGGACGATTTCATGGAGGCGCTGTGGGAAGCGATCGGGATCGTCCTCGCGGTAAGCCTGGTCGCCCTTGGCCTGCGCGCGGGCGCCGTGGTGGCGCTCTCGATCCCGCTCGTCCTCGCCGCGGTGTTCGTGACGATGTCACTTCTTGGAATCGACCTTCAGCGGATCTCTTTGGGCGCCCTCATCATCGCGCTTGGCCTGCTGGTCGACGACGCCATGATCACGATCGAGGCAATGGTGACGCGGATCGAGCACGGCGACGAAAAGGAAGAAGCCGCCTCTTTCGCCTTCAGTTCCACGGCGTTTCCGAGGTTGGCCGGTACGCTCGTCACGGTCGCGGGCTTCGTTCCTATCGGCTTCGCGCGCAGTGCCGCGGGCGAGTACACCTTTTCGATCTTCGCCGTTGTCGCGATCGCGCTGATTGCCTCCTGGGTTGTCGCCGCGCTGTTCGCGCCCATGCTCGGCGTTTGGATGCTCAAGAAGCCGAAGACCTCCCACTCGGACGAGCCCGGCCCGATCTTG
>NZ_JAFAVV010000200.1 GCF_019242285.1 Bradyrhizobium sp. | reverse complement strand
TGCAGGTTTCGACCCAGTATCCCGGCGCCTCCGCCGAAGTGGTGAGCCAGACAGTGGCCACGCCGCTCGAGCAGGAGATCAACGGCGTCGAGAACATGATTTACATGAGCAGCCAGTCGACCGGCGACGGCAAGCTCACCATCACGGTCACATTCCGCATCGGCACCGACCTTAACGTCGCGCAGATGCTGACGCAGAACCGCGTGCAGGACGCGCTGCCCCGCCTGCCCGAGGACGTGCAGCGGCTCGGCGTGCAGGTGCGTAAGTCAACGCCCAACATCCTGCTCGCCGTCCACCTCTATTCGCCCGATAGTTCGCGCGACACGCTCTACATTTCGAACTATGCGACGCTGCATGTGAAGGACGTGCTGGCGCGGCTGCCCGGGGTCGGCGACGTGCAGATCTTCGCCGGCCGCGAATATGCCATGCGGATCTGGCTCGATCCCGACAAGGTCGCAGCCCACAACATGAACGCGAGCGAGGTGCTCGCCGCGCTGCGCGCCCAGAACGTCCAGGTCTCGGCCGGGGTCCTGAACCAGCCGCCGGTGGCCTCGAAGCAGGCCTATCAGCTCAACGTGCAAACGCTCGGGCGGCTTTCCACACCGGAGCAGTTCGCCTCGATCGTGCTGAAGTCGGACAATGAGGGCCGCGTGACGCGGCTGCGCGACGTCGGCCGCGTCGAGATCGGCGCCGCCGATTATGGCTCGACGGCGTTCATGGACCGCGGCCCCGGCATGCCGCTTTTGATCTTCGCCCAGCCCGGCGCGAACTCGCTCGCCGTCGAGCACGAGGTGCTCGACACCATGCAGAAGCTGGAGAAGGATTTCCCGCCGGGCCTCAGCTACAAGGTGATCTACGACCCGACCATCTTCGTCGGCAAATCGGTCGACGAGGTGATCAAGACCATCTTCGTCGCGATCCTGCTCGTGGTCGGCGTCGTGTTCCTGTTCCTGCAGAGCTGGCGCGCCGCCATCATCCCTGTGATCGCGATTCCCGTCTCGCTGGTCGGCACCTTCACCTTCCTCTACGCGCTTGGCATATCCCTGAACAATTTGTCGCTGTTCGGCCTCGTGCTCGCGGTCGGCATCGTCGTCGACGACGCCATCGTCGTGGTGGAGAATGTCGAACGCAATCTCGAGCGCGGCATGACCCCGGTCGAGGCCGCGCATGTCACCATGAGCGAAGTCGGCGGCGCGCTGATCTCGATCGCGCTAACACTGTGCGCGGTGTTCGTGCCCTCGGCCTTCCTGTCCGGCATCACCGGGCAGTTCTTCCGCCAGTTCGCCATCACCATCGCGGCCTCCACCGTGATCTCCTGCTTCGTCTCGCTGACCCTGAGCCCCGCGCTGTGCGCGGTGCTGTTCAGGGCGCATGAGCCCGGTCACAAGGCGAAGGGCTCGTGGATCGCCCGGCTGGTCAACGGCGGATTTGCCCGCTTCAACCTCGGCTTCGAGTGGCTGTCGACGAGCTACGGACGGCTGACGCGGCGGCTGGTGCAGATCACGGGCGTCGTACTCGTGGTGTATGCGGCTCTGATCGGCCTCGCCGGCTACCAGTTCGCCCGCGCCCCCACCGGCTTCATCCCGGAGCAGGACCAGGGCTATCTCATCACCGTCGTGCAACTGCCGCCCGGTGCCACGCTCGATCGCACCGAGGCGGTGGTCAAGAAGGCGATCGACATCATCCTGTCCACGCCCGGCGTCGAGCATGTCGCGCCGTTCGCGGGCCTCGATGCGACCACCTTCACGATCGCCTCCAATGCCGGAACGATCTTCTCCGGCCTGCCCTCGCTCTATAACCACAACGTGCCCGGACTGACGGCGACCAGCGTGCTCGCCGATCTGCGCAAGCGGCTCTCGGTGATCCAGGAAGCCTATGTGCTGACGATCCCGCCGCCGCCGGTGCAGGGCATCGGCAATGCCGGCGGCTTCAAGATGATGGTGCAGGACCGCGCCGGCCTCGGCTCGGAGGCCTTGTCGAAGGCGGCGCAGGCGCTGGTCGCCGCCGCCAACAAGGACCCGAGCTTTGCCGGCGTCTTCACGTTGTTCGGCACGCGCTCGCCGTCGGTCTATGCCGATATCGACCGCGAGAAGGCGGAGAAGGTCGGGCTCACGCCGACCGACATCTTCAACACGCTGCAGGTCTATCTCGGCTCGCAATATGTCAACGACTTCAATTATCTCGGCCGCACTTATCAAGTGATCGCGCAGGCCGATGGCTCGTTCCGGCAGGATCCGCACGACATCGCGCGGCTGAAGGCGCGCAACGGCTCGGGCGAGATGGTGCCGGTCGGCACGGTGGCGCGGCTGAAATCCGAGAACGCGCCCTATCGCGTGCCGCGCTACGACCTGTTCCCCGCCGCCGAGGTGATGGGCGTCGCCGCGCCCGGCGTGGCCACCGGCACCGCGCTGCATCGGATGGAGGAGCTCGCACGCGAGGTGCTGCCGCCCGGCATCGGCTTCGAATGGACCGAGCTCGCCTTCCAGCAGCAGCAGCCCGGGACCTCGTCGCTCCTGGTGTTCGGCGCGGCCGCGTTGTTCGTGTTCCTGGTGCTCGCGGCTCAATACGAGAGCTGGAACCTGCCGCTCGCGGTGGTGATGATCGTGCCGATGTGCCTGTTGGCCTCGGTGACCGGGCTGTTGTGGCGCGGCATGCCCATCGACGTGCTGGCGCAGATCGGCTTCGTCGTGCTGGTCGGGCTCGCCGCCAAGAACGCGATCCTGATCGTCGAGTTCGCGCGCCAGACCGAGGAAACCGGCGCCACCCCGGGCGAAGCCGCGGTCAGCGCGGCGCGCACGCGGCTGCGGCCGATCCTGATGACGTCGCTGGCCTTCGTGTTCGGCGTCGCGCCGCTGGTGGTCGCGACCGGGGCCGGCTCCGAGATGCGGCAATCGCTCGGCACCGCGGTGTTCGCCGGCATGCTCGGCGTGACCGCGTTCGGCCTGCTGTTCACGCCGGCGTTCTATACCGTCGTCCGCAAGGTCGGCGGCAAGCGACGCGTGCAACGCCGTGACGTCGTATCGACCGGCAATGCGGACGACAGCCACGCCGGCGCCGTGCGTGCATCCAGCGGGGTGAGCTGAAGCAGGCAAGCCTGCGGTCACAGGTCCTTCTCCGCCAGCTCGCGAAAGGCGTCGGGGACCGAGCGGGAGATGCCGAGCGCCACCGAGCCGTAGCCGATGGCGTCCCATCCGAAGCGATCGCGGATCTTGTCGACCGCACAGTCGGCGGCCCATCGCGCCAGGCCCAGCCTGGTGCCCGGGCGACGCGCCTCGTCGTGCAGGGCGAGCGGAAGCTCGAGGTCCAGGTCCCAGGAGTCCTCCAGATGCGAGACGGAGATCGCGAGCAGCGAGATCGTCTTCTGCTTCGGCCGCTCCGCGAGGATCGCGCGGACCAGTTCTTCGGCGAGGTCGGCCAGGATTCGGGTCGCGCAGATCGGCGCATCGAGCGTGACCGATCGGCTGACGACGGCCATGTTGGTGAAGCGCACGCGCACCGTCACGGTACGGCCGGGCCTGGATTTGGCTCGAAGCCGTGTGCAGATCCGATCCGCGAGGTGAAGCAGCGTCGGCCGAAACACCCGCTCCTCGGCGGGCTTCCTGCCGAGCGCCGATTGCGCTCCGGCCGATCGGGCCCGCCGCCGCACCTTGATCTCCCGGGGATCGCGATTCCACGCCAGCGCGGCAAGCTTCTCCCCCGCGGCGGGGCCGAGCAGCCGCTCCAGCGCTCTCCCCGGCAGCTTCGCAAGCTGCCCGATCGTCTCCACACCGGTCGCCCCGAGTCGGGCCTTCGTCACCGGGCCGACGCCCCACATCAATTCGACGGGCAGGTGGTGCAGGAACGCCAATTCGTCGTCGGGATCGACGACCACGAGCCCGTCGGGCTTGGCCACTTGCGAGGCGATCTTCGCCAGATGCTTGGTGCGGGCCACGCCGATCGAGATCGCAAGGCCGAGCTCCCGTCGCACGCGCGCGCGGATGGTCCGTGCGATCTCGGCCGGCGGACCGAACAGATGCGTGCAGCCGACGACGTCCGCGAAGGCCTCGTCGATGGAGATGCGTTCGACCAGCGGCGTGAAATCGCCGACCACTCTGATGGCGGCGTCGCCGAGCCGTTGGTACTCCTTGAAATGCCCGTTGACGAAGATGAGTTGCGGACAGAGTTCCCGCGCCTGCCGTCCCGGCATGCCGCCGCGGACGCCAAAGGCCTTGGCTTCATAGGATGCGGCCAGCACCACCCCGCCCCCGACCGCAATCGGCTTGCCGCGCAGCGACGGGTCGAGCAGTTGCTCGACCGACGCGTAGAAGGCGTCCAGGTCCGCGTGCAGGATGGTGGCTGTCATTGCCATCCCGGCCCCTTGCCGTGGTCTCAAGGGTTCCCGTAACCAGAACATAATGAGAACATTTCTCACCTGTGTCAAGCGCGCCGAACGGTCCTTGCCGAGGCGCGAACTCCATGCTCGCCAGCTCCTGCAATTCCGCGATGTCCGTGTCCTTGAAACTTATGATCTGCATGGTGAATGCCTTTCGGATTTCCGGCGCCACTCGCATCCGCGAGGACACAGCCCGACGAGCTCGGTGAACGCGACGGTCCTCACTCGGCTTCCCGCCAAGGGCGTCGGCAGTCGGCAGTGCGCCGGTTCCCCGAATTTGGATCGTTTGCCCTCAGCCAGCGTTATCGTCCCAGCTTCACGAGATGATGCGAGGACCCGATGCCGCGAAAGCAGACCATCGAGAAAGCCAGGCGGGACAAGCGCGCCGGCAAATCGGCGAGCACGCAGGCCGGCGAGTTCGTGCATGAGGAGATCGACCGGATTCGTCACGGCGAGCACGGCGCACGATCGACGAAGCAGGCGATCGCGATCGGCCTGTCGGAAGCACGGCGCGCCGGCGTCAAGCTGCCGCCGCCGAAACGCGGCCAGGCAAAGAAGCGCACCCGTCGCAGCGCCGAATATGCCTATGAGGCGGGTCAAGGCCGGCGAAAGACGCGACGGCGGCCCCGGGTCGCGCGCGCCGTGAAGCAGGCGCTGAAGCGCGAGCCGCGATCCACCGCCTCGCGTGGCGCGCTCTCCCGCCAGAGCAAGCGCGCTGCGAGCCGCCGCAGCGCCGCCTCGCGCACGGCCGCAGCCCGCAAGGCGGTGCGCACCAAGGGCGCCAAGGCGCGTTCGGCGGCGGCCAAGAAAGCCGCCCGGACCAGAGCCCGACGCCGGCGCTGAACAGACGACCACCCACGGACGAGGCGATGTCATGACCAAGCCCCGCGAGCCCAACGGCGTCGAGCCCGAGCGTTCCGAGGACGACATCCAGCGCGAGCAGTTCGGCCCGCGCGGCGTTCCGGGCGCCCCCGATCCCGCCAGGATGACGCCACAACGCGAGAAGAAGACGCCCAAGCATGTCGATCCCGGCCATACCGCCTGACTCCTTCGGTGAGGATGCAGTCTCGCCGCGATCACCGGTGTGGTATCCCAGAGATACACGTCGCGCGAGCGGCAAAATCCGCATAGGTTAAGGACGGCGGCGCCGCGCCGCCGTACAAGGCCTTCCGACCTTGGAGATATGGGAGGAGCCGGGATGATCGAGGGCAGCTTCGATTCACGCACATTGACCAAGATGAACATGGCGCTCGACCGCGTCTGCCGGACATTGCCGAATGGCGAGGATCACGCCGTCCGCAAGCGCGTCGCGGAGAAGATCGTCGCATGCGCAAGCCGCGGGAGCACGACGCTCGATGAGCTGGCGGCGGCGGGCGCCCACCTCGATCGGGAGACCGAGATGAGACCGGCAGCGGCGCGGTCAACCGGACGCTGAGCAGCCAACGCGAAGCCGAGGCAAGCCGCGCCTCCGCCGCGCGGGCGCGGCATCGTGTGCATTCCGGTGCGCGTCCATGCGAGCCAAGGCGCTTCGGATTTCGAATTGTCAAACGGCATGCGTGCGCGTTCTCACGGCGCATTCGGCGCCCGAGTTCTGCAAAGCGAGACCCTCTGATAGGTGAGAGGGCGCAGGGAAGACCGGGTGCCGGCTGGCACCCATGGCCCCCGTGCAACAGAAACGCACGGGGTAGGAACCACAGGCTCAGCCGAGGTGACCCGGCCTTCCCTGCGCGGTGGTTTTAACGTGTATAGCGCGCTCTCCCGGGTGAACGGGCTTGATTGCCACCCTCACTTCGCAGGATCTCGTCGAGCCCGCAAAGCTTGATCCCAGCGTCGCGGGATCAGGACCACACGCCTTTGCGTCCGCGCCGATGCCGTTCGTCTCGCAGCACCTCGCGTCCACCGCAGCCCGCCCCGCGTATCGTGACGATCGCGCGTACACCCCCCTCGTCGGGACGGGACGGTGCGCATAATGCACCCGATTTGGGGTCGGCGTCAAGTTAATTTCCGAAAAAGCGAATAGTGCGTAGGATGGGCAAATCGTACTGAGTCACAAGAAGACTCAAGCCATTGAATCGACTCGTCTTTGTGCAAATATGGTCGTTCCAAAAAGCTCAAGAATTTCAACGAGAGCACCATACATGGACTTAGTACTAAGGCGCGCAGCGCCGTGCCCGCCGTCTATCGATCCCAACGCCTTTGCATGGTGGGCACGCTGCGCTTAGCCCACCCTACCGGACCGCGCTTAGGAATGGCCGTTGCGCCCCGCCCGCACCAGGCGACCCGGCATCGCGCCGGTGTGCTCGCCGCGCTCGAAGATCGGAATGCCGGCCGCAAGCGTGGCTTGGTAGCCGTCGACCCGCTGCACGAAACGCCGGCCGCCGGCCGGCATGTCGTGTACAAGCTCCGGCTTGTGCAGTTGCAGACGGTCGAAGTCGATGATGTTGACGTCGGCACGCATACCAGGCTGGAGCCGACCTCGGTCCGACAGGCCGAAGAAGTCGGCGGTTTCGCTGGTCTGCCGCTTGACCAGTTGCTCGAGGGGCAGACGTGGCCCGCGGCTGCGGTCGCGGCCCCAATGCGCCAGCATGTAGCTCGGCAGGCCCGAATCCACGATCGAGGTGCAGTGTGCGCCGCCGTCGCTCAAGCCGAGCAGGCAGGCCGGGTCATTGAGCATTTCGCGGATCGGCTCGTGATCGCCCGCCACGTAGTTCACCACCGGGAAGTACAAATACTGGTTCTCCTCGATGATGTAGTCGTAAGCCACCTCATCGGGCGTACGGCCCGTGCGCGCGGCGATCGCCGCGACGCTCTTTTCCTCGCCCGGCTCGTAGTCGGGCGGGTCGCCCATCGTGAAGAACTTGTCCCAGCGGCTGGTGATGAGCTGGCGGAACTGGGCGAGCTTCGCCACCTCGGCGTCGGAAGGTTTTTCGGCGAGGATTTTCCGCCGCAGCTCTGGATCGCGCAGCCGACGATGCTGCTCGTCGAGCGGCAGGGTCTCGATCTCCTTGTAGCTCGGCCGCACCGTGAACGGGTTGAGCGCGGTGCCGATGCCCATCATCACGCCGATCGGACGGCCGGCGATCTGTGCGGTGAGCGGCAATCCGTCGGCGCGCGCCGCATGCACCGCCTTCATCAGGCG
>NZ_JAFAVV010000970.1 GCF_019242285.1 Bradyrhizobium sp. | reverse complement strand
GCGCGCCGCGCCAAGCGGCCGGTCGAGCAGCTCGGCCGGCGCTTGCGCCTCGTCGCGCATATCCGCCGTGGGCCCGCCGACGTCGAAGACGGCCTGTCCCTGCTCGGCGAGCATGGTCGCCGCGGCGGCGGCGAGCTGCGGCAGCGGGCCGACCGGGAGGGACGGCGAGAGCCGCCAGTCCCAGTTGACTTGTCGCGGCGCGAAGGCGGGGCGGAACGCGGCAATCGCGGCGTCGCCGGCATTGGCCGCGCTGCGCCGGCCTTCGCGCGCGAGCCCCTCCTTCAGCGCATGCACGATCAGCGCGCGCACCAGGCCGGCGTTGCGGAAGCGCACCTCGGTCTTGGCCGGATGCACGTTGGCGTCGACTTCGCGCGGCGAGAGCGTCACGAACAGCGCCACCACCGGATGGCGGTCGCGCGGCAGATAGTCGGCATAGGCCGCGCGCACCGCGCCGAGGATCAGCTTGTCGCGCACCGGCCGGCCGTTGACGAACAGATATTGCCCGAGCGCGTTGGCCCGCGTCAGCGACGGCGTGGCCGCGAAGCCCTCGACCACGACACCCTCGCGCTCGGCGCGGACTTCGATGGCCGCACCTCGGAACTCCGCGCCGAGAATATCGCCGAGCCGTGACAGCCGGCCGGGCGCGCCGGGCAGCGCCGCGGCCCAGGTCACCGGCGCGCGCTCCTCGCCGGCCAGGGTGAAGGCGATGTCGGGTCGCGCCATTGCGAGCCGGCGCACCACTTCGCGGATCGCTTCGGCCTCGGTGCGGTCGGTCTTCAGGAATTTCAGGCGCGCCGGGGTGGCGTAGAAGAGGTCGCTGACCTCGACGCGGGTGCCCTGGTTCAGCGCCGCCGGCATCACTTGCGACTTCGCGCCGCCTTCGACTGACAGTCCCCAGGCATGTGGCTCGCGTGCGTGCCGCGTGACGATCGAAAGCCGCGCCACCGCGCCGATCGAGGGCAGCGCCTCGCCACGGAACCCGAGCGTCCTGATCTGCAGGAGGTCCTCGTCGTCGAGCTTCGAGGTGGCATGCCGATCCACCGCGAGCGCAAGATCGGCCGCACTCATGCCGCTGCCATCGTCGGTGATCGCGATCTTCCGCCTGCCGCCGCCGTCGCTGAAGACATCGATGCGGCTCGCTCCGGCATCGATCGCGTTCTCGACCAGTTCCTTGACGACGCTCGCCGGCCGCTCCACCACTTCGCCGGCGGCGATGCGGTTGACGACCTGTTCGGGAAGCTGGCGCACGGGCATGACGGTACTCGGCTGCTAAGCGGCGACACTACCACATCTATTTCAGCAGTCCGCCGCCGCGCGGCGACCATCCCCAACCCAATTGTGAAGCCGGCGGTGCGGGTATATCGTTTCTAAAAACAATTCCCATGGGAGGGCGCCATGTGCAGCCTGTTTGCGCACCAGCCGCAGCGCGACTACGAATCGCAGACCCGTTCCTTGCGGATCGGCGGCCATTGTACGTCGATCCGGCTGGAGCTGTCGTTCTGGGACACGCTGGAGGAGATCGCGGCGAAGGAAGGCATGAGCCTCGCGAAATTCCTCACCACGCTGCATGACGAGGTGCTGGTCCATCATGGCGAGGTGAGGAACTTTGCTTCGCTGCTGCGCTGCTCCTGCCTGATCTATCGTTCGCGGAGCACGGTCGCGGTGCCGGCCTTCGTCGAGCGCGCCCCGGCGATCCTCGACGCTGCGGAGTAGTCCTACTGTGGGATCGTGTAGGGTGGGCTAAGCGTAGCGTGCCCACCATCGCGCAATGAACTCGCTGAGAGATGGTGGGCACGGCGCTCGCGCGCCTTAGCTAGCCCACCCTACGGCTCTGCCCGAGTGATCAGCAAACGACCACCCCCTCCGAAGGGAGGGGGAGCGCCGCGCGGTTGCCGCTGTAGATTGATCCGATCGCGCCGATCAAATCTCCTTCTTCTGCATGGCGCCGGCGATGTAGTCGGCTTGCCGGATCGCGAGCGTCACGATGGTCAGCGTCGGGTTGCAGGCTGCGCCCGTCGTGAACTGGCTGCCGTCGGAGACGAACAGGTTCTTGATGTCGTGGGTCTGGCCGTATTTGTTGACGACGCCGTCCTTCGGCTTCTCGCTCATCCGGTTGGTGCCAAGATTGTGCGTCGAGGGATAGGGCGGCGTCGGATAGGTGACGGTGGCGCCGACGGCCTCGTAGATCGCGGCGCCCTGCTTGTAGGCGTGGGCGCGCATCGCGACGTCGTTCGGATGGTCGTCGAAATGCACGCTGGCGACCGGCATGCCGAACTTGTCCTTGGCGACCGGATCGAGCGTGATGCGGTTGGTCTCCTGCGGCATGTCCTCGCCGACCAGCCACATGCCGGCCATCCGCGGATAGGTCTCGATCGCACTGGTGAAGCTGCGGCCCCAGGCGCCGGGATTGAGGAACGCGGCCATGAAGGGCAGGCCGAGCGACAGCGTCTCCATCTCGTAGCCGCCGACGAAGCCGCGCGATGGGTTGTTCTTTGCCTCGTCGCGGACGATGCCGGCCATGGTGGTGCCGCGATACATGTGCACCGAGTTCTCGAAGCTCGCATAGACGCTGCCGGTCATGTGCCGCATGTAGTTGCGGCCGACCTGGCCGGACGAGTTGGCAAGCCCATCCGGGAACTGGCTGGAGGCGCTGTTGAGCAGCAGCCGCGGGCTCTCGATCGAGTTGCCAGCCACGGCAACGATGCGCGCCTTCTGCCGCTGCATGGCGCCGGATTCGTCGGCATAGACCACGCCGGTCACTTTGCCCGAGGCGTCGTGCTCGATCTTGATCGCCATGCTGTTGGGGCGCACCTCCAGATTGCCGGTGGCCTCGCCCTTCGGAATCTCGGTGTAGAGCGTCGACCATTTGGCGCCGGACTTGCAGCCCTGGAAGCAGAACCCGATCTGCTGGCAGGAGCCGCGGCCGTCGCGCGGCTCGGAGTTGATCGCCATGTTGCCGGTGTGAACGATCTTGTAGCCGAGCTTCTTGGCGCCGGCCTCCAGCACCCTGAAATTGTTGTTGCCGGGCAGCCCCGGGATGTTGTTGGTGCGGGTGACGCCCATCTTGTCCTCGGCCCTGGCGTACCAGGGCTCCATCTCGGCGAGCGTGACCGGCCAGTCCTGCAGACTGGTGCCGGGCACCGCGCCATAGGTCGTCCTGCCCTTGAACTCGTGCTCGTCGAACCGCAGCGACGCGCCGGCCCAATGCGTGGTCGAGCCGCCGACCGCCTTGACGATCCAGGCCGGCAGATTCGGGAAGTCCTGGTGAACCCGCCAGCTCCCTGACGTCGTGCGCATGTCCTTCCAGGCGAGCTGGGTGAAACTGTCCCATTCGTCGTTGATGAAATCGGGGATCTCGTAGCGGCCGCCCGCCTCGAGGATAACGACCTTGATGCCCTTCTGCGCGAGCTCGTTGCCGAGCGTGCCGCCGCCGGCGCCGGAGCCGATGATCACGACCACGCCGGAATCGTTCAGATCGAATTTTGCCATGTTGGTGTCCTCCTGCCGCGCGTGTTCTTCAGGCTTTCGGGAGCCAGTCGATGTCGGAGAAGCCGCGCTTGATGTAGCCGCCCTTGTCCGCGGAAGAGCCCTCGTAGCCGAATTTCGGCCAGACCTCCTTGTTGTTGTAGAGCGACACGATCAGATCGCCGCGGATCTTCTGGAAGAAGTCGCTGCGCTCGATGCCCTGCAGCAGCGCCACGCGGTCGGCTTCCCAGGCCACCTCGGCATAGGGCACCTTGTGATGATCGCGGGCCGCCTGGTCGAGCCGCGCCACACCGTCATTGATCATGGTCTTCACCGTGGCATCCTCCGCGGCCTTGCCGTCCCAGGGCTTGACCGCGGCGATGTAGTAGCTGTCGCCGAGGAAATCGTGCGGGTAGATGTCGCGAGCGACCTTCACCAGCGTCTTCAGCGTTGCCGGCGACAGCGCGGCGCCGTCATCGGCCCAGGCGTCGCTGATGCCGACACCGGTGCTGGTCGCGACCGCGACCGCGGGCACGGTCGATGCTGCGCCTTGCAGGAAGACGCGGCGGTTGAACTGGCTGCGACGATCGATTTCTCTCATGGGCTCCCTCCATTTTGTTCGTTGATTGATCAGCCGAAGCGGCCGCCTTTCTGGATCACCTCGATCTTGTAGCCGTCGGGATCGCTGACGAAGAAGAAGCGCGCCAGCGTCCTGCCCTCGTGCTTGAAGTCGCGGAGCGGCCCCGGCGACAGCTTCTCGCGCTCGAAGCGCGCGTGCTCGGCATCGAGATCGTCCACGACGACGGCGAGATGGCCGTAGCCGTCGCCCTGCGTATACGGCTCCTTGCGGCCGTCATTGACGGTCAGCTCGACCTCGAACGGCGAGGACGGGTGCCGCAGATAGATCAGCGCGAAGTCCGGGAATTTGAGGTGTTCGGCGACATCGAGCCCGAACGCGCGTTGGTAGAAGTCGAGCGCCTTGGCCTCGTCGAGCACACGGATCATGGAGTGGACGGGTTTCGCCATTCACTGGAGCTCCTTCAGATAGGCAATGATGGTCGAGCGGACCTCGGGCTTCGCCTGCCGGTATGCCATCACGGCGCCCGGAATCATCGCCTGCGGGTTGGTGATCCATTCGTCGAGCTTCGCCTCATCCCAGGCGAAGTCGGCCTTGGCTAATCCCGCGGAGTAATGGAAGCCCTCCACCGTGCCGGCGCGCCGGCCGAGCATTCCGCGCAGCAGCGGGCCCTGCCGGGTAGGCTCGGCCGGATCTGTGGTATGGCAAGTCGCGCATTGCTGCTTGAACAGCGTCGCGCCGTCCGGCGGTTTTGCGGAAGGTAGCGGCATCTGCGCGCTGGCGATGCTCACGACAAGCGTTGCGCTGCAAACTCCGATCGCAATTGCCGCGCGCCGCATGGCCATCCGCATCATCCTCGCTGTGTGGAAATGTTAGGTCGCGCCGAACGCGCGTTGGTAGTAGCGGGCTGTTTTGTCGGCGAACCACAAAGCCGCCGCATTCGGCGGCGTGTCGGGCTGTCAGTCGTCGAAGCCGCGTGCGCCGCGGTGGGCCTTGATGTCGCTGCGGCGCTTCTTGCCTTCCAGCCGGCGCTGCTTCGATCCGAGCGTCGGCCGCGTCGGACGGCGCGGCGTCGGGCGCACCATCGCCTCCTGCAGCATCTCGACCAGGCGCTCGATCGCGTCGGCGCGGTTGCGCTCCTGGGTGCGGAAGCGATAGGCCTGGATCACGATCACGCCGTCCTTGGTCATGCGGCTGCCCGCGAGCCGCTGCAGCCGCTGCCGCGCGTCGGCCGGCAGCACGATCTTCGTGGTGTCGAAGCGAAGCTGCGCCGCGGTCGACACCTTGTTGACGTTCTGCCCGCCGGGGCCGGACGCGCGGACAAAGCCGATCTCGATGTCGTTCTCGTCGATCGTGAGGTCGCGGGAAATCCGCAGCATGGGCCACCGGGGGACAGGATTCGGTGCACACCATAGCTGCTTTATGCGGGATTTGCTGACGCCATTCGGGCAGCGCCGTAGGGTGGGTTAGCGAAGCGTAACCCACCATCTCGCTATGAGGCAGCGCTGTTCGTGGGGAGGTGTAGGGTGGATCAGCGTAGCGCAATCCACCGTTCCGTCGTACGTAGCTCACGAGCGGCGGATTACGCTACGCTAATCCGCCCTACGGACTGAGCGCCCGGCTCACTCCGTCTTGGTCGCAGGCGCCGCGGCTGGCGCTCCGGCCGGCTGCGCCGCGGCCTGGGGCGCGCGGCCGACGATGACGGTGAGCAGGCCCTGGCCCCACAGCCGCTTTGCCATTTCCTTGGTGTCTTCCAGCGTCACGGCGTCGACGATGGCGTTGCGCTTCTCGATGTAGTCGATCGGCAGTTTGTCGAGCTGGTATTGCAGCATCGCGCCGGCGAGTTTTGACGATGTGTCGAGCTGCAGCATCTGCGAGCCCTTCAGATAGGACTTCGCCTCGTCGAGCTCCTGCTGCGTCGGGCCCTCGTCGGCGATTCGCTTGACCTCGCGGGTCAGCGCCTCGACGGTATCGCCGGCGCGGTCGGCGCGGGTGCCAGTGTTGCCGATGAACAGTGCCGAGTGATCCATCCAGACCAGCGCCTCGTAGACCGAATAGGCGAGCCCGCGCTTCTCACGGACCTCGTGATAGAGCCGCGACGACAATCCGCCGCCGCCGAGCACATGGTTCACCACATAGGCCGCCATGAATTTCGGGTCGTGGCGGGCCAGGCCGGGACCGCCGAAGGTGATCACGGTCTGCGGCACGTCGAGCGGCACGAAGGCGCGCTGCGGCGGCTTGGCGGCGATCACGTCGGGCACCGGCGTGAGCTCTGCCTTGGCGGGCAGCCCGCCGAAGGTCTGGTCGAGCAGCTTGCCCAGCGTTGCCGGGTCGACGTCGCCGACCACCGCGACCTTCAGCGTCTCCTTGGCGAGCACGCGGCGGATATAGTCGCGCATGTCGGCTGTCGTGATCGCGGGCACGCTCTCCAGCGTGCCGGAGGCCTGCCTGGCATAGGGATGGTCGCCGAAGGCGAGCTCCATGAACTTCTTGCCGGCGAGCGCGCTCGGGTTGGTGGTGTCGCGGCGCAGATTGGACATGATCTGCGAACGGATGCGCTCGACGTCGGGCTCGTCGAGATGCGCCGAGGTCAGCGCCATCCGCAACAGCTCGAAGGCCTCGTCCTTGTTGTCCTTGAGCATGCGCAGCGAGCCGCGGAAATAGTCCCGCGTCGCACTGAAAGAGAGCTCGATCGCGCGGCGGTCGAGCCGCTCATGGAACGCCTTGGAATCGAGATCGCCCGAGCCCTCGTCGATGGTGGAGGCCACCATGTTGGCGACGCCGGCCTTGCCGGCCGGATCCTGGGTGGCGCCCCCGGTGAAGGCATATTCCATCGCGATCAGCGGCACGGTCGAGTCCTGCACGAACCAGGCCTCGATGCCGCCGGGCGAGATCAGGTGCTGGATCTTGGCCGCGGCGAAGGACGGGGCGGGCGCCGCGAGCGCGAAGGCGAGGCCGGCCGCGGCGGCGAGAACGGCGCGCCGCGTGAGAGTGAGGATGTGGGTCACGAACGCTTCTCCTCGCGCTTCGGCGTGGTGTCCTTGATCAGATAGCCCGTCACCGAGCGCTTCTTGTCCAGCCATTTCTGCGCGGCCGCGCGCACCTGCTCGGCAGTCACCGCCTTGATGCGGTCGGGCCAGCTTCGGATGTCCTCGATGCTGGAGCCCGTGGTGAGCCCGCCGCCATACCAGCGCGCCAGCGTCGCCTGGCTGTCCTGTGCATAGATCGCTTCCGCGATGAGCTGGGTCTTGACCCGCTCGAGATCCTCCGCCGGCGCGGGGTTCTTCGCCACCTCGGCGATCACCCTGTCGACGACCTCCTCGACAGCGGCGAAATCGACGCCGGGACGCGGCGCGACCGCAATCGAGAACTGCGTCGGGTCGAGCGAGGTGCCCTGATAGGCCGCCGAGGCGTTCACCGCGAGCGGCCGGTCGACCACCAGCGCGCGGTAGAGATAGGAATTGTTGCCGGTGCCGATCAGTTGCGCCAGCACGTCGAGCGCCGGGCTCTCGCCGGCGGCGGCGGTCGCAGCCGAAGGAACGAGATAATAGCGCTTCACGGTCGGCTGCTCGACATGGGGGTCGGCCAGCGTCACCGTGCGCGGGGCCACCGGCTCCGGCTCCTGCGGGCGGATGCGGCGGGCCGGGATCGCGGGCTGCGAGGCCACCTTGCCGAAGGTCGCCTCGACCATCGGGCGGACCTCCTTGGCGTCGGTGTCGCCGGCGATCACCAGGATCGCGTTGTTCGGCGCGTAGAAGCGCCGGTAGAACGCCAGCGCGTCCTCGCGGACGAGCTTCTCGATCTCATGGTGCCAGCCGATCACCGGACGGCCGTAGGGGTGGTTGAGATAGAGCGCGGCCATGATCTGCTCGTTCAGCCGCGCCTCCGGGTTGTTGGCGACCCGCATGTTGTATTCCTCGAGCACGACGTCGCGCTCCGGCAGCACGTTCTCGTCCTTGAGCACGAGGCCGGTCATGCGGTCGGCCTCGAACTCCATCATCCTGGCGAGCTGATCGCGCGGGATGCGCTGGAAATAGCCGGTGTAGTCGGTCGAGGTGAAGGCGTTCTCGTCGCCGCCGATCTTGAGCACGGTCTGCGAGAACTCGCCGACCGGATGCTTGTTGGTGCCCTTGAACATCAAATGCTCGAGGAAATGGGCGAGCCCCGACTTGCCCGGCGTCTCGTCGGCGGAGCCGACCTTGTACCAGACCATCTGCGTCACGACAGGGGTACGGTGATCCTGGATCACCACGACCTGCAGGCCGTTCGGCAGCGTGAACGTCTCCGGGGGATCGGAAGTCAGCGTGGTCTGGGCGAGGGCGCCGGTGGTCGAGAGCACGAGCGCAACGAGCAGCGAGGCGGCAATCCGGATCGGGCGCATCATGACCTGTCAGCTGTCCCGGGCAGGATTGCGCGGGATAAAATTACCGCATCGTACACCGCACCGGATCGGGCGAAGGTCACGAAGCTGCGAGAAAAGCTCAAGCTAAGCGCACGGGACGTACATGCAAACGAGACCGCGTGCCAGCGTCTTTATCCGGCACGTCGATTCGCAGGAGCCGGCCGCGCAAGCGGTCCGGCTCAACTCTCAATCGCCGTACTTTCCGGCGGAGGGATTGTATTCCTTGTTGAGAGATTCCTTCGGCCCGGTGCCATAGGCGTAACTCGGCGACGGCGTCTGGTATCCCGGTGGTGGCTGGGTCAGGGAGTCGCGCGTGGGCTCCGCCTTGAATTCCTTCTGCTCCGATTTGCTGCCGCCGAAATAGCTCGAGAGCTTGCCGTCGAAGCCGAGCTGCGAGGGGCTGAGTGGAGCGCTCGGCGCGCTGCCGGGTCGCTCCGTATCCGAGTCGTGCGTGCCTCGGCCGGTCGACGCGGTCTTGGCGGCGTTGAGCTCGCTCGGCGACAGCGGACGGGCGGCATCGCGGGCCGCCTGACCAGCTTCCTTGCGGCCCTCTTTCTTGCGTGCGGCGGCGTAGGCCTTGTGGCGCGCTTCGTCCGGATCCTTCGGCCAGTTCGGAACGTTGGCCGCGGCGGCGTCGGAAGCCGGCGGCGGCAGGTCGAGGTTCCGCGGCACCACCAGCGGTGAGCGCTCGCGATAATCGATGCCGGTATTGTCCATGTTGGTGGCGCCCATGCCCTTCATGATGCCATCAATGATCTTCTCCTCGAAGGTCTTGTCCTCGTCCTCATCGTCCTGGGCACGGGCGGCGCCGGCGGCGATCAACAGGCCGATTCCAAGGGCCGCGGCCGACAGCCGAACAGCTCCTTTCAGCCACACGAGATTGCGTTCCGAGCTTGTGGTTCCGGCCTTGCGCATCGCCAAATTCCCCAAGAGTTCCAGGAAGGTGCGGCCATCTGCCCGCAGGCCGAACGCGCCGCCTGCCGGTCGTATCGGCCGGGATCAGGGCACTTTTACGGCGTCTGCCCCGAAAAAAGAGTCATACAACAGCGCTGCAACCCCGGCAACGATGGCCGCGTCCGCGAGGTTGAACACATACCACATATAGTCCTGTCCCGCGATCTCGACGTGAAGCAGGGCGAAATCCACCACCGCGCCATGGACCAGCCGGTCGATGGCGTTGCCGATCGCGCCGCCGATGATCAGTCCGAGTGCGAGCGCCGCCAGCATGCTCCGGGACCGCGCCATCCAGACCGAGAGCGCGATCACTGCCGCCGCCTTGACGACCATCAGGCCGATCTGGACGAACCGGCTGTCGTCCTGCAACCAGCCAAAGGTGATGCCGATGTTCCAGGCCAGGTCCAGGTCGAAGAACGGCGTCACCCTGACCCGGCCGCGGTGGGCGATATCGAACACGTCGAGCAGCCAGAGTTTCGAGGCCTGGTCGATCGCGAGCGTCGCAATTGCGGCGAGGATGCCGGAGCGGAGCGGGGTTGCCATGTCCGTTTAGCGACCCTTCTTTCCGCTCTTCTTTTTCTTCTTCTTCACGGCGCCCGGCGCGCTCTTCCTTGCCTTTGCCACGGGCTTGGCCTTGGCGACCTTCTTCGCCTTCTTGGGAGCTTTTGCCTTTTTGGCCGACGGCGCCTTCGTCCCGGCCTTCGTCGCGGAGGGTTTTGCACCCGACTTGGCACTGGCTTTGCCCGCTGCTGTCTTCGCGGCGGGTTTGGCCGTCTTTGATCGGCCCGGCTCGGCCGGAGCAGTCTTGCTGGTCTTTGAAGGTGCGGGAGCCGCTTTCGGCTTTGTCTTGACCTCGCTCCTGGGTTTGGCGACGGAAGCGGCCTTGCGTGAGCGTCCCGGGTTCGCGGGCTTCGTTTCGACGATGTCTTCGACCGGCACCTCGACGACGGCTTCTTCCGCAGCAGCTTCCGCCGTGACGGGCTCGGACGCGGCCGGAGCCTCCGACGCGGTGGCCTCGGCCTCGTCGCCGCCATTGAGCTTCTTCCACTCGCGCAGCGCCTGCGCGTCGCGCGGGGTCACGTCGGGATAGTCGAGGTCGGTGCCGACATCGGTC